>JAIXVM010000205.1 GCA_027482995.1 Hyphomonadaceae bacterium
CAGCGACACGCACAAGGCGCATGCGAACCTGATGGCGCGCGCGCAGCAGATCGGCATGGGCGAGCTGACCTACAAGGGCGCGCCGACGATCTTCTGGGACGTGTTCGGAGAGAGCGGCCATCCGATCCGCGCGACGATCAGCGAGATGGGGCCCCTGCTCCTCTCCCGCCTGATGGGGCTGACGGATGTGCAGGAAGGCGTGCTCAACATCGCGTTCCAGTACGCCGACGATAACGGCCTGTTGCTGCTGGACCTCAAGGATCTGCGCAAGCTGCTGGTGAGCCTCGGCGATGACACGCTGCGCACCGAGATCAGCCGCAAGTATGGCAACGTCGCGCCAGCCTCGCTGTCCGCCGTGCAGCGCGAGCTGCTGGTGCTGGAACGGGACGGGGCGGAGCGTTTCTTCGGCGAGCCGGCGCTCGAGCTGGCCGACTTCATGCGCACGACGCTGGATGGGCGCGGCTATGTGAACATTCTCGATGCGCGCAAGCTGATCAATTCGCCGAAGCTCTATTCGACTTTCCTGCTCTGGCTGCTGTCGGAACTGTTCGAGGAGCTGCCGGAGATCGGTGATCCCGAGAAGCCGCGCCTCGTGTTCTTCTTCGATGAGGCGCACCTGCTGTTCGCCGATGCGCCGCCGGCGCTGATGCAGAAGATCGAGCAGGTGGTGCGTCTGATCCGGTCGAAGGGCGTGGGCGTCTATTTCGTCACGCAGAACCCGCGCGACTTGCCGGAATCCGTGATTGCCCAGCTGGGCAACCGGATCCAGCACGCGCTGCGCGCCTACACGCCGACGGAGCAGAAGGCGGTGAAATCGGCCGCCTCGTCCTTCCGTCCGAACCCGGCCTTCAAGACGGAAGCCGCGATCACCGAGATGGGGGTTGGCGAAGCGCTGGTCTCGACGCTGGAAGCCAAAGGCGCGCCGACGATGGTTCAGAAGACGCTGATCCGCCCACCCTCATCGCGCCTCGGCCCGGCCACGGACCCGGAGCGCGCCGAAGTGCAGAAGACGAGCCCGGTCTTCGGCAAGTATGACAAGGTCGTGGACCGCGAGAGCGCCTACGAGATCCTGTCCAAGCGCGAAGAAGTGGCCGCCAAGGAGGCCGAGAAGCTCGCCAAACTCGAGGCGAAGGAAAAGGAAGCCGAGGCCAAGGCCAAAGCCAAGGGCAAGACGACCACAGGCCGGCGCCGGATGAGCACGACCGAGCGGGCCGTCAACAACGCGGCCGGCACGGCGAGCCGGGAAGTCGTGCGCTATGTGCTGCGCGGCATTTTCGGGACGCGGAAACGGTGACGCCCGTGCGCAGGTTGTTCCTCATCGCCGCGTTCGCTCTGTCTGCCTGTGCCACGGGCCCATCCGAAAGCGGATGGACCAGCGGCGCGGACGCCCAGCCTTTCCACACCGCCGTCGCCGCCTGCAACGAGATCAGCTACCATATCGAGGCGAACTTCGTGGTCTGCATGGCCGGGCGGGGCTGGACGAAGATCCGGGGTTAGGACGCGGCGTGACGCAACCGTAAGCCCCCTCCCCGGCGTAAGGAGTGGCGGAAATGTCTCACCTCTCCTATAGTCAGTCGATAATCCGAACCATCATGCCAAAGGGAGGCACCGGCCCATGAAAGAGTATCTCAAGTTCTATATCGACGGCGCATGGGTTGACCCGGTGACGCCGCGCCGCCTGGAAGTCGAGAACCCGGCGACCGAGGAAAACTTCGCGGTCATCTCGCTCGGCTCGAAAGCCGATGCCGACAAGGCGGTTGCCGCTGCCAAGCGCGCCTTCCCGAGCTTCTCGCAGACCACCGTCGAATACCGCGCCGACCTGCTCGACAAGATTGCTGCCGGTATCCAGAAACGCCTGCCGGAACTCGCCCAGGCTATCTCCGAAGAGATGGGCGCGCCGATGTGGCTCGCCAACGCCGCGCAGGTTCCTGCCGGTATGGGCCACTTCGCGACGACCGCCGCGATCCTTCGCTCGTACAAGTTCGAGGAGCTGAAAGGCACGACCCTGCTGCGCAAGGAGCCGATCGGCGTCTGCGCGTTCATCACGCCGTGGAACTGGCCGCTGAACCAGATCGCCTGCAAGGTGGCGCCTGCCATCGCCGCCGGCTGCACCATGGTGCTGAAGCCGTCCGAGATCGCGCCGCTGGACGCGATGATCCTCACGGAAATCATGCATGAAGCGGGCGTGCCGAAAGGCGTGTTCAACCTCGTCAACGGCGACGGCCCGGGCGTCGGCTCGGTGCTGTCCTCGCACCCGGATGTGGACATGGTGAGCTTCACCGGTTCGACCCGCGCAGGCGTGCTCGTGGCGCAGGCGGCCGCGCCGACCGTGAAGCGCGTGGCACAGGAACTCGGCGGCAAGAGCCCGAACATCGTTCTGCCTACGGCCGATCTGACGAAAGCCGTCTCCAGCGGCGTGATGTCGATGATGACCAACACCGGACAGAGCTGCAACGCGCCGAGCCGGATGTTCGTCCAGAAGGACCAGCAGGAACAGGCCATCGCGATTGCGAAAGCCACCGCCGAGTCCGTGAAGGTGATGATGCCGGCCGAAGCTGCGCCGGGCGCCATCGGCCCGATCTCGAACGGCAACCAGTACCAGAAGGTCCAGGACCTGATCCAGAAGGGCATCGAAGAGGGCGCAACCCTCGTCGCCGGTGGCCCGGGTCGCCCGGAAGGCTTCAACAAAGGCTACTTCGCGCGCCCGACCGTGTTCGCGAACGTCACCAACGACATGACCATCGCCCGCGAGGAAATCTTCGGGCCCGTGCTCTGCATCCTGCCTTACAACACCGTGGACGAAGCCGTGGAGATGGCGAACGACACCGTGTACGGACTTGCCGGCTACGTTCAGGGCCCTGAGAAGGAAGCCAACGCGATTGCCAACCGCATCCGCGCCGGCCAGATCCAGGTCAACGGCGCACGCCCGGACTTCTCGGCACCGTTCGGCGGCTACGGCCAGTCCGGCAACGGCCGTGAGTGGGGCGAGCATGGCTTCGAGGAGTTCCTCGAAGTGAAAGCCGTGATCGGTTACGCGGTCGCCTAGAGCGCGCCGCCTGAGACAAAGTTGCAGAAGCGGCAGCCCGGAAAGCTGCCGCTTCTTTTTTGATCCGCTCACGGAGACCATGAACCGATGACCCTCAAACTTCACCACCTGAATGCCTCGCGCTCGCAGCGCATCGTCTGGCTGCTCCTGGAACTCGGCGTACCCCACGAGATTGTCCATCACACCCGGGACCTGACCACGCGGCGCGGACCGGCCGACCTTGCCAAGATCCATCCGCTCGGAAAGTCGCCGCTGCTGGAGCATGACGGGGTGGTGATCGCGGAAACGGGCGCAATTGCCGAATACCTGCTGGCGAAGTTCGACACGGGCCATACGCTTCACCCGAAGCCGGACTCGCCCGATTTCCCGCGCTATCTCGAATGGATCCACTCGGCCGAGGGCGCCGTGTTCCTGCCCGGCCTTCTGGCGCTCTATACCGGCATGGCGGGCATCACCGAAGGCCCCGTCGCCCAGATGATTGCCGCCGAGCGCGAGAAGGCGGCGAGCTTCATCGAAGCGCATCTCTCGACGCACGCCTACTTTGCGGGCCCGGCGTTCTCGGCCGCCGATTGCCTGATGGGCTTCCAGATTGCGATGGCAGCCGCGCAAGGCGGTCTCGCCAACCGGCCGGCAACGGCGGCCTGGCTCGAAAAAGTCATGGCCCGGCCGGCTTACAAGGCGATGCTGGCGGTGGGCGTCTGAGGCGCCTCACGCGATTGTGAGCACACCTGTTGGCTGGCATTCACGTTCGCGCGCGCACATAATACATCTGTAGTTTTGGAGGCCCGTGTCCATGAAACGCCTGACGCTTGCTGCTGCCTTTGCAGGTCTCGCCCTTCTCGGAGCGTGCGCCACCTCGACGCCCTACCAGCCGGCGGCGGGCACCGAGCGTGGCTATTCGGAACAGCGGATCGAGGAGAACCGGTATCAGGTCCAGTTCGCCGGCAACTCGCTGACCGATCGCAAGACGGTCGAGACTTACCTGCTCTACCGCGCCGCCGAGCTGACCAAGCAGAATGGATATGACCATTTCCGCGTGGTTCGCCGCGATACAGATGCGAACACCAAGCTGGTCGGCGACAGCGCGTTCTATGACCCGTTCTACGACCACTTTTTCCTGAACTACAGGTATTTCGGCCCGCGCGCGGCCTATTTCCGCGACCCCTATCGCCGGTTCTATCCGGGCCCCAGCTATGTGTCGCGCTTCGGATACTATGATCCGTTCTGGGGCGGGCCGGCGGAATACCGGGAGCAGACAAGCTATCTTGCTTCTGCCGAGATCTACATGGGCAAAGGTCCGAAACCGGATGATGTGGCCTACTTCGATGCCAGCCAGGTGATCTTCAACCTGACCGGCAGCATCGTGCGGCCAGACGCCTGAGGCTCACGGCGCGTTTTCGATCCGGAAAACGTCTCCGCCGAACGAGACGATGTAGAGGCGGCCCTGTGTGTCGAGGCCAAAGCTCGAGACCTGGGACAGGGTGCCTGCATTGGGCACCAGCACCGCATTGAGCCGGGTGAAGGTCGATGAGGCGAGCGTTTGTCCAGGTAACAGCGACGTGGCGGGAACGGACCAAACGTTTCCGCTGACGAAATCGCCGAACACATACTGGTTGCGGATCGGCTCGATATTGCCGCGATAGATATATCCTCCGGTCACGGAGCGTCCCTGGTCCGGTCCCGAGCCATGCGTGTATTCGGCCACGGGCGGCGTGAAAGAGGCCGAGTTGGCCCCGCCATTGTAGGCCTGCGTGCCTTCGCGCAGGTTCCAGCCGAAATTCGCGCCGGCATCGGCCGGACGCAGACGGTTGATCTCCTCGACGGCGTTCTGGCCGACATCCGCAACAATAAGATCCCCCGTGAGCGAATCGACGCTGGCCCGGAACGGGTTGCGCAAGCCGAGCGCGAAAATCTCCGGCGCGCCGCCGGTGCCGCCCGGAAACGCGTTGCCGGCGGGAATCCGGTAGTCCCGGTTCGGATCACTCGGAAAGTCGTCTGCCGACACGTCGAGGCGAAGGATCTTGCCGAGCAGCGAAGACCGGTTCTGAGCATTGTTGTTCGGATCGCCCGCGCTGCCACCATCACCGGTCGGCACGTAAAGGAGGCCGTCATTGGCGAAACCCAGCCAGCCCGCCTTGTGGTTGGCGAAGGGTTGGACAATCGTCAGGATCACATCGGCGGTGGCCGGATCGGCCTGCGTGCTGGAGCCGGACATCATCCGGTAACGGCGGATTTCCGTGTTGCCCGCCAGGTTGGTCATGTTGATGTAGAAGGTCCGGTCGGTCGCGAAAGCGGGCGAGAAGGCGAGCCCGAGAAGGCCCCGTTCGCTGTCCGACGAGACCTGCGTTGTGAGGTCGAGGAAATCGACGCTCTCGATCACTCCGGTGGCCGGAGTCAGGACCCGGGCCCTGCCTTGCTTTTGCAGGACGACGACCTGCTCCGTACCCGGAATGCCGGCGACATAGAGCGGCTGGCTGAAACCGGTGCCGACGCGCCGCAGCGCCATGGCCTCGACCACGTTCTGCACCGAGATGGTGAGCGACAATTGCGCCGTACCGCCGCGATTGTCGCGGGCCTCGAGGGTCACCGCGTAGGTGTTGTCGGTGTTGGCATCACGGGGCGCCTCGAAATCGAGGCCGGAAGCCAAGGACAGGACGCCGCTTGTGGCATTGAAGGCGAAGACGCCTGCGTCTCCGCCCGGCAACAGCGCAAACGTGATGGGGTCGCCGTCCGGATCCGTCGCCGCGGCGGTGTAGATCGTTCCGGCCGTATTCTCGTTCACGCTGGCAGATGCCGGAGACGAGAAGACGGGTGGCCGGTTCGCCTGAGGCGCGGGCGAACTGCCGCCACCGCCGCCCCCTCCCCCGCACGCGGCGAGCAGAGCGGCCATGACCCACGGGGCGATGGAACGGGAGCGGGGATCGAAGAGTTTGCGCATGCGCATGGCTACCATTTTTCAGCCGTCCGAGCAGTGACAATTTCGACAAGATACGGCGCGCTGAGGAAAATCCGTGCAGGGCGCTAGGCAATCCTCCGGGATCAGTCCAAAAGGCCCGAAAGCCGACGGAGCCGGGACGGCGGGTCCGTCGCGGTCAGGGACTTCGCAGAAAGACAGGCTCATGGACGGCAGCGACGCGCAGAAGGCGCCAGGCCCACAAGTGCTGCACGCCGGCCTCAGCAAGGCCGAGCTGGTCGCGATAGTCGCCGGACTCATGACGCTCAATGCGATGGCCATCGACATCATGTTGCCGGCGCTCTCGCAGATCGCCCAGGCAACGGGATTGACCACCGCCGGCAGCGCGCCGGACAATCGCCAGCAGTGGATCATCTTCGCGTACGTTCTGGGTTTCGGTGCCCCGCAACTCCTGTGGGGCCCGATCACCGACCGGTTCGGACGCCGTGCGCCGCTGTTCATCGGCCTGATCGGCTACATCCTTGTGTCGCTGCTCTGTGTGCTCGTGCAGGATTTCTGGGTCCTTCTCGGCTTTCGCTTCCTGCAGGGCCTGTTTTCGTCCGGTGCGCGGATCGTCGCGTCGGCCGTGGTGCGCGACCTGTTTGCGGGCCGGGCCATGGCCAGTTTCATGTCGCTCGTGATGACGATCTTCATGATCGTCCCGATCGTCGCGCCCGCGTTCGGCCAGTTGATCCTCACCGTGGCGCCCTGGGAGGGCATCTTCATATGGCTCGCCATCTGGGGCGCGGTGATGCTGGTCTGGACCTGGTTCCGCCTGCCCGAGACCCTGCCGGATGAGGCGCGCCGCCCGCTGAACCTTGCGAGCGCCATGGATGCCTACCTCAGCGTGCTGCGGACGCGGGCGAGCCTCGGCTACATGTGCGCGTCCGGCATCGTGTTCGGCGCGCTGTTTGCGTTCATCGCGTCCTCAGAACAGGTATTCCGGCAGGTGTTCGAACGCGGCGACAGCTTTGCGCTGTGGTTTGCCGGGGTTGCCGGCGTGATGGCGGTTGCCAACTTCACGAACTCCCGGTTGGTGCCGCGGCTCGGTATGCGCCGGATCAGCCACGCCGCGCTGATCCTCTTCACCGCGATTTCGGCGGGGCTCGCGATATCCACCTGGCTGTTCGGTGAGAACTTTGCTGTCTTCTTCCCGCTGTTCGCGGTCGCGTTCGGCTGTTTTGGCCTTATGGGCTCGAACTTCTCGGCGCTCGCGATGGAGCCCCTGGGCAAGATCGCCGGGACCGCGTCGGCGGCGTATGGCTTCGCCACGACGCTCGCCTCCGGCATGATCGGCGCCCTGATCGGCGCGCAGTTCGATGGCTCGACCGTGCCCCTGATGCTGGGCTTTGTGGCGCTGGGCACAACGTCTCTGGTGATTGTGCTGATCACCGAAAAAGGCCGGTTGTTCAGTACGCGGTGACGCGGGGTGACGACTTTACCGCAGGCAGACTTCGCGTAGCTTTCAGGCTCAGGTTTGGGTGGCGGGGGCCGGAATGAACACGTTGGCTGTTGGAATGAAATCGGGCTTGGCCGGGATGGCAGCGTTGCTGCTGGCCGCGTGCGGACAATCGGGGCCTGCGGCTGTGGAAGCGCCCGCGGAACCCGCGCCGGTGGAAACGCCCGCGCCGGAGCCCGCCGCGTTCGTGCCAACCGCGGCAGACTTCAAGTGTATCCGCGACATGCACCCTGTTCGCGGCTTCTACGTCGACAACCTCATGGGTTATCTCGAAGAGACCGTGGCCGTGGCCGAGTCGGAGACGGGCGGTGTGTATCCGCCGGGGTCGGTGGTGCAGCTGGTGCCCGGCGAAGTGATGGTGAAGCGCGAGCCCGGCTTCAACGCCGCGACCAAGGACTGGGAGTTCTTCGAACTGGACGTCACGGCCGAGGGCGCCGCGATCCGCGTGCGCGGCGCAGGTGAAGTGGTCAACCAGTTCGGCGGCAACTGCCTCGCCTGCCACGAAAAGGCGAAGCCTGAGTTCGATCTCATCTGCGAGCAGACGCACGGCTGTGACCCGATCCCGCTGACGCCGGTGATGGTCAAGGCCATCCAGAACACGGACCCTCGCTGCCCACCGGTCGAGAACCTGCCGGCTGACCAGCTCGAAGCCCTTGCGGCGCTGCAGGCCTTCCGGGACGCCACGACGGCGAACTAAAGCGGCTCGCGCTGTTTCGACAGGGGACGGACGACCGTTTCGAGATGTTCGATGACGAGACCGGCGATGTCCTTGCCGGTCGCCGCCTCGATACCTTTGAGGCCGGGTGAGGAATTGACCTCGAGCACCTTGGGGCCGTCGGCCGTCTGCAAGAGGTCCACGCCGGCGACCTGAAGACCGAGCACCTTTGCGGCGTCCTTGGCGATGTCACGTTCGGCGGCCGAGAGCTTGGCGGGGCTCGCCGTGCCGCCGCGGTGCAGGTTTGACCGGAACTCGCCCTTGGCGGCCTGGCGTTTCATGGCGCCAGCCACCTTGTTGCCGATCACGAAGACGCGGATATCGGCGCCGCCCGCCTCCTCGACGAATTCCTGCACGAGGAAGTTTGCCTCGACGCCCCGGAACGCATCGACGAGCCGCTCGGCCGCCTTGCGGGTCTCGGCGAGGAGGACGCCCTTCCCTTGCGTGGACGAGAGCAGTTTCAGCACGATGGGCGCGCCGCCAGCGAGCGCGATCAGGTCCTTGGTATCCTTCGGGCTGTGCGCGAAGGCGGTGATCGGCATCGCGATCTTGGCGCGCGCCAGCATCTGGTGTGCGAGCAGCTTGTCACGGCTGCGCCCGATGGCGCCGGCGCCGTTCAGGCAGTAGGCACCGGTGTTCGAGAACTGGCGCAGCACGGCCATGCCGTAATCGGTGATCGATGAGCCGATGCGCGGGATGACGGCGTCATAACGCGGCAAGGGCTCGCCGTCATAGTGAACCTCGGCGTCCACCGTTCCGATGCGCATGTAGCACCGCGCCGTGTCGATCACTTCGATGACATGGCCGCGCGTCTCGGCGGCTTCGATGAGACGGAGCGAGGAATAGTTGCGCGGCTCGCGCGTCAGCAAGGCAATCCGCAAGGGACGGCGCACCGGCTTGCGCTTGGGCAGGCCATGATAGGGCGAGTAGTCGAGCACCGGCTGGAGGAACGACGCATTCGGATCAATGATCATGCTCGGCTGGATCGCGGCGCGGCCGAGCAGCATCCGGTAGGTCATCGTCTCGCGGTTGGAGAGCGTCAGCTGGATCGGCCAGCGCAGGTCGCCCATCTCCGCGTAGGTCTCGACCACATAGCGAAGCTCCCGGTCGCCATTGGAGCTGATGACCTCGCGGCGGTCCACGACCGGGGCCGAGCACGTGATCTCAAGCGCCGGATCGCTGGGGTCCGGCTGGATCAGGAAGCGCACCTGCGGGGAGTTTGCCGGGCCAAACGGCTCGATCACGCTGGCATGCAGCGCCGACGTTTTCGCGCCGGTGTCGACCTTCGCCTTGATCGCGGGCAAGCCGAGATCACTGAGCGAAAGCCATTCTTCCCAGCCGAGCTGGAAGGTCGTCACGTCCGGCATGGCGAAGGCCTCATTCTGTGCCCGGCGCCGGGATAAGGCGGTTCGCTGTGCGGCGGCAAGTCAGCCTACAGAAAACCGGCTCTATCCCTTCACAAGCCAGGCTTTTTCAACAAGCCTGGTCACGTCGCCCATGATCTCGGTGATCTTGAAATCCTTCGGCGTGTAGACGCGGGCGATGCCCATCTGTTTCAGCGCGCGGGCATCTTCCGGCGGGATGATGCCGCCGACGACGACCGGCACATCGCCGAGACCGGCCGCGCGCAGTTCGGAGATCGTCTCGCGCACGAGATCGAGATGGCTGCCGGACAGGATCGAGAGGCCGACGACGTGGGCGTTGGCCTGCTTGGCCTGGGCGGCGATTTCGGCCGGTGTGAACCGGATGCCCTCATACACAACTTCCATGCCGACCGCCCGGCCGCGCGCCGCGATCTGCTCGGCGCCGTTGGAGTGGCCATCCAGACCGGGCTTTCCGAGCACGTATGTCAGTGTACGGCCGAGTGCCTGTGACACGCGGGCGACTTCGGCCTTGACCGTTTCGATATCCTCGCCGCCATCCGAGCCGACCACCAGCGCAACGCCGGTCGGCGCGCGGAACTCGCCGAACACTTCGCGCAGCACCGTGCCCCACTCGCCCGTGGTAACGCCGGCTTTCGCGCAGGCAATCGACGGCTCCATGATGTTGCGGTTTTCAGACGCGGCCGCGCGCAAGGCGGCAAGTGCGGCATTGGCCGCCTTGCCGTCGCGGGCTGCGCGCCAGGCCTTGAGATCGCGCACCTGGGCGGCCTCTTCGGCGGGGTCGACCGTCATGATGGCGCCGTCGCCGGAGCCCAGCGGGCTGTCTTCCGTCTCCGTGTAGCGGTTGACGCCGACGACCGTCATTGCGCCCGACTCGATGGCGCGGATGCGTTCGATATGCGCGCCCACGAGGCTTTCCTTCATGAAGCCGATCGCGTCCTTTGCGCCCCCGAGGGCGTCGATCTTGGCCAGCGTCAGACGCGCTTTCTGTTTGAGTTCCTCGGTCTTCGCAGCGATGACATGGCTGCCATCAAAGATGTCTTCGAACTCGAGAAGGTCTGTTTCGTAGGCGAGGATCTGCTGCAGGCGTAGCGACCATTGCTGGTCCCATGGGCGCGGCAGGCCCATCGCTTCGTTCCAGGCGGGAAGCTGCAGCGCGCGGCAACGGGCTTTCTTGGAGAGGGTGACGGCGAGCGCCTCAATCAGGATGCGGTAGACATTGTTTTCCGGCTGCGGCTCGGTGAGGCCGAGGGAGTTCACCTGCACGCCATAACGGAACAACAGCGCCTTCGGATCGGTGACGCCGTAACGCTCGCGGCCGATCTCTTCCCAGAGGTCGACGAAGGCGCGCATCTTACAGAGTTCCGTTACGAAACGGACTCCCGCATTCACGAAGAAGGATATCCGGCCGAAGACGGTTTCAAAGTCTGACTCCGGAACTTGTCCGCCGGCCTTCACGGTATCGAGCACGGCGATCGCCGTGGCGAGCGCATAGGCCAGCTCCTGTTCCGGCGTCGCGCCGGCTTCCTGCAGATGGTAGGAGCAGACGTTCATCGGGTTCCATTTTGGAACCTCCATATAGCACCAGCTCACCATGTCGCCGATCAGGCGCAGCGAGGGCTCGGGCGGGAACACGTAGGTGCCGCGGGAGAGGTATTCCTTGACGATGTCGTTCTGGGTGGTGCCGCGCAGCTTCTTGCGGCTTTCCCCGCGCTCGTCGGCGAGCGCCACATAGAGCGCCAGCATCCAGGCGGCCGGGGCGTTGATCGTCATCGAGGTGTTCATCTGTTCGAGCGGCAGCTGGTCGAACAGGAGGCGCATGTCGCCGAGGTGCTTCACCGGCACGCCAACCTTGCCGACTTCGCCTTTCGAGAGGATGTGATCGGCGTCGTAGGCCGTCTGGGTGGGCAGGTCGAAGGCGATGGAGAGACCGGTCTGGCCCTTGGACAGGTTCAGACGGTACAGCTCGTTCGATTTCTTGGCCGTTGAGTGGCCCGCATAGGTGCGGAAGATCCACGGTTCTTCAGGTGCGTGCTGATAGTCCCCGCGCGTCTGGCTCATGGCCGGTTTCCTCCCTGGAATTGTTGCGGCGCAACATGGCCGAGCGCCTGCGCACTGGCAAGGCCCGGCAAAACTGTGCCAAGCCCAGCTTGAATGCAGGCGGTGAGCCACGACATCTTCTGAATTGAACTTAACCCATTCCGGACGCGGACAAGTGCCAAGCCAAAAACAAGATCCCGCCGTTGCACTGAAGACCGCACTGTCCCTTCGGGCCGGCTCGCTGATGGCGTTTCCCGCCGGGGCCGTGTTGCTGGCCGTTCTCGAGCGGGGCTGGCTGGCCATCGGCGCCCTTGCCGCCGCGATGCTGGCCGTGAGCCTGTTGGAGCGGCGCCGCTTTGGCCGGGCTCTGGGCATCCAGATCCCGTCCAACTCAGGCACGATCGTCATGGGGCTGGCCGTGCGTTTCGGCCTGCTGACGAGCTTGTTCGTGGTTACGCTCGGCGTGCTCGCCCTCTTCCGCGACACCGCCCTGTCGCGTGTGCTCGGGTGGCCAGACCTTGCCGTGATCGCCCTGTCGGCCGGCGGCGCCTTGCTGGCCAACGCCTTCAGCGCCCGCCTCGTGCCGATCCGCACCGCCGCGCCAGGCCGGCCCGCGCCCAAGGGCGCACCCGCCGAGACGGTGATCCTCGAAGGCGAAATCATTGACCGTGATACGCAGTGACGCGCTCACTGAAGCAGCTTAGCTAGCAACAGCAGGCAATCGGGAGCGCGATGAGGTGACGGATGTTTTCGGTTTCGTAGGCGCTTTCCTGACGACGCTTTCGTTTGTGCCGCAGGCCTTGCTGGTTCTGCGGACCGGCAAGACCGAGGGTATTTCGCTGGCAATGTATGCCCTGTTCACGATCGGGGTGGCGGCCTGGCTGATATACGGTGTGCTGGAAAATGCCCTGCCGGTGATCATCGCGAACGCGATCACGCTGGTTCTGGCCTCACTCATTCTGTCGATGAAGGCACGTGCCGTTCTGTTTCGGTCGTGATCCGTCAGGCGCGTTTCTGAACTGTCCACACCCATCACCGATCCGTCGCGCGCCCCATGCTTGACAATCGCCTATAATTTTATACTGTATACAGTATGCAACAAATCGGAAACCTCGACACACTCGCCGGCTCCCTTGTTTCGAGGGTTCGGGACGCTGTGCATGATGGCACGCTGCCGGATGGGGAGCGGGTCAATGAAGTGCACCTCGCCGAGAAACTGGGTGTCAGCCGAACGCCCCTGAGGGAAGCGCTGAACCGTCTCGTCTCGGAGCAGATCCTGACCTTGCGGCCTCGGCATGGGTACTCCGTTCCGGCAATGACGCTGGCCGGTTTTGAGGCCGAGTATGCCATCCGGCCGATTCTCGATGTCGCCGCGCTGGAACTGGCCGGCCTGCCCTCCCGCGAGGCGCTCGACGAGATTGACCGGCTCAATCATGCGATCCTCGCGGCACAGACGATGGCCGGGCGCATTGACGCGGATGATGCGTTTCACCTGAAGCTGCTCGCGCATTGCCCCAACCCGGTTCTGCTGGACCTGATCCGGCACATGATGCTGCGCACGCGCCGATATGAGTTCGCCTATTTCCGCGAGTGCCGCCCTTTCCTGTCGATGGCCGACGAGCATGCCCGGATCATCGTGGCGCTGCGGCGCGGCGACCTGGCCGGGGCCTGCGATGCGCTGCGCAGCAACCTGACTTCTGGGCTGGACCCCATCCGCGTCTGGCTCAGCGCCCGTACTCCCCCCTCCCAAACCTGAAAGTGAATTCCATGACGAGATGGTCTCCGGCCTTGCGCCTTGCCTTGATGTGCCTCGCGGTGACCGCGTGCGCATCCCCGCCGCAGGCGCCTGCCGCGATTGCTCCGCAGGCGGAAGAAACACCTGTCTTCCCGGAAGCGGCGGAGGCCGCTCTCAAGGCCGCGCTGGCGGGTGACGCCTATCCAAAGACAACGAGCATATTGATCATCAGGGACGGCGAGACCGTCTTCGAGACGTATGCCGGCACGGGCGCGCCGGACAAGCTCAACGATACGCGGTCGGCGACCAAGACGATTGTGGCGCTGGCCGTGGGCATCGCCATAGCTGAGGGCGATCTGGCCTCCGCCGACACGCCCATCTGGCCTTTGTTGGAAGCGCGCGCGCCTGCCGGTGCAGGCGATGATTTGACGCGCGGGATCACGGTGCGTGACCTGATGACCATGACCTCGGCTTTCCATTGCGACGACAATAACGATACGCCGGGCCAGGAAGAGTACATGTATCCGGAGACCTCCTGGACGGAATTTGCGTTGGGGCTGCCTTCCGAGCCAGGCTGGACGCGCGCCGAGGACGGGCTTGGCCCCTGGCGGTATTGCACGGCCGGATCGTTCCTGCTGGGGCAAGTGCTTGAAGCGGCAACGGGTGAGCCGGTCGACCAGTATGTCCGTACACGGCTGTTCGAACCCTTGGGCATCACGGCGGCGCAATGGGACACATCGCCGAGCGGCGAGTTCCAGACCGGCGGCGGACTTGAGCTGACCTCAAAGGACCTCGCGAAGATCGGCTGGATGCTGACGGACGGTGGCCGCTGGCAGGGCAAGCAGGTCGTGCCGGAGGCCTGGATCAAGGAGATGACGACGATCCGGCGCGCCGCGTTTGAAGGCATGAGTTACGGCTATCAGATCTGGCAGCGGCCCTATGTGACGCCCTGCGGGACATTCGAGGCCTGGTTCATGGCGGGCAATGGCGGCAACCATGTCCTGTCGTTCCCGGCGTTGAACACAGCCGTTGTCCTGACGCGCGAAGCCTACAACACACGCGGCATGCATCCGCAGTCATTCGAACTGGTCGAGCGCTTTGTGCTGCCCGCTCTGGCCTGCGGCGCGCCCTGATCAGGCGCGCTCGAGCGTCCAGGGCGCGGCAGCCGGAATGTCGGCGCCCATCGCTTCGTAATAGAGGCGCTGGATTTTCCGGGTGACCGGGCCCGGCGTTCCGGCGCCGACGACGCGTCCGTCGATATGCGTGACGGGCGCGACCATCGCGCCGGCGGAGGTCGTGAAAGCTTCGGCGGCGTTTACCACTTCGTCCGGCGTGAAGGCGCGCTCGGTGATGGTGAATCCGCCCTTCCCGCGCAGGGCCATGACGCCGGCGCGCGTGATGCCGGGAAGGATGGCGGGCGACAGGTCGCGGGTGATGATCTCCCCTGCCCGGGTGACGATCCAGGCATTGGCGGAGGCGGCCTCGGTGACGAACCCGTCCTCGACCATGAACGCGGTATCGGCGCCCTGCTGCTTAGCGGCGCGGTAGGCCAGCCCCTGCGAGAGAAGCTGCGTGGTTTTCATGTCGCGCCGGCTCCAGCGGGTATCATCGAGAAACACCGCCTTGATGCCGTCCCGCGCGGCCGCACCGATGAGGGCCTTGGCATCGGCATAGGCGAAAACGGTGGGGGTGAACGTCTCAGGGCCTGCAAAGTCGCGCGCGTCATAGGCGCCGCCGGTGACTTCCAGATAGACCAGACCTTCGGTCAGGTCATTGCGTACGATCAGTTCCGTATGAAGCGCGGCCCAGCCGGACGCGTCATGCGGATTCGGGATGTCGATTCCGGCCAAAGTCCGCGTCAGTCGGGCGATATGCCCGTCCAGATCGACGAGACGGCCACCGTAAACCGCTGTCACTTCGTAGGCGGCATGCGCGAACAGGAACCCGCGATCGAGCGGTGAAATATGTGCCTCGCCGAGCGGCAAAAACGATCCATTTAAGTGGACGATGGGACACACGGGCATTCAATATGACCTTGAACAATCGGGACGGGTTTGTGCGGCGCAACATTTTTCTTGCACTGCGGCATGACACTTGCCAGTGTGCCCGCGCCAAACGGGGCTGTGAAGACACCGTAGAGTGTCGGACAACGGAAACATTTCAAAACGGAGGAAAGTGATGGCCACCAAGACGGCAGGTCGTGTCACCAAAGACATCTACGAAGTCGGCGAAATCCCGCCGGAGTTCCATGTTCCCAAGATGATGCACGCCTGGACGATCCGGCGCGAGCGTCATGGCCGCCCCTCCACGGCCATGCTGGTCGAGCAGGTGCCGGTGCCTGAAATCGACTCGGACGAAGTGCTCGTCCTCGTGATGGCGGCCGGCGTCAACTATAATGGCGTCTGGGCGGCGCTCGGCGAGCCGATTTCCCCGTTCGACGGCCACAAGCAACCTTTCCACGTCGCCGGCTCGGATGCCTCGGGCATCGTCTGGGCGGTCGGCAAGCGCGTCACCCGCGTGAAGCCGGGCGACGAAGTCGTCATTCACTGTAACCAGGACGACGGCGACGACGAGGAGTGCAATGGCGGCGACCCGATGTTCTCGCCCAGCCAGCGCATCTGGGGTTATGAGACGCCAGACGGCAGCTTTGCCCAGTTCTGCCGCGTGCAGGCCCGCCAGTGCATGCCGCGCCCGAAACACCTGACCTGGGAAGAGAGCGCCTGTTACACGCTGACGCTTGCGACCGCCTACCGGATGCTGTTCGGCCACCGCCCGCACGTCCTCGCGCCGGCGGACAACGTGCTCGTCTGGGGTGCCTCCGGCGGCCTCGGCTGCTTTGCCGTCCAGCTTTGCGCCGTGACCGGCGCCAACGCGATCGGCGTGGTCTCGTCCGAAGACAAGCGCGACTATGTGATGAGCCTCGGCGCCAAAGGCGTGATCAACCGCAATGACTTCAATTGCTGGGGTCAGCTGCCGAAAGTGAACGGCCCGGAATTCGCCGACTACATGAAAGAAAGCCGCAAGTTCGGCAAAGCGATCTGGGATATCACCGGCAAGAAAGACGTCGACATGGTGTTCGAGCACCCGGGCGAGTCGACCTTCCCGGTCTCCGTCTTCGTCGTGAAGCGCGGCGGCATGGTCGTGATCTGCGCCGGCACCACCGGATTTAACCTGACGATGGATGCCCGCTTCCTGTGGATGCGCCAGAAGCGCGTGCAGGGTTCGCACTTCGCCAACCTGAAACAGGCGTCGGAAGCCAACCAGCTGGTGATCAACCGCCGCATCGATCCCGGCATGTCGGAAGTCTTTCCGTGGTCGGACATTCCGCTGGCCCACGAGAAGATGCTCGACAACAAGCACCTGCCTGGAAACATGGCCGTGCTCGTCACCTCGCCGAAACCCGGCCTTCGCACGGTCGAGGATGTGCTGGCCGTCAACGGCCAGGGCTGATCCGGAAATTCAGCCGTCCGTTCCGGGAATTTTTCGGAACGGCGGCGCTCCGGTGCACCACAGCACCAGCGCAATCAATGGAAACTGCAGGGCCACCCGCAGCCACAAGGCGGCGGGGCTCAGGACTGTGTCGCCGAGCGGTATGCCTGCGATGGCCATGTAGATATTGGCCGGCAACACCGCGATCAGATAGGCCGACAGCGCGAGCCCCGTCAGCGGCAGCCGCCATTTCGCGATCAGTGCGGCGGCAAACGCGAGTTCCATCGCGCCCGTGATCCAGACGATCGCCACCGGATAGGGCAGCACGGGTGGCACGATGCGCGCGAACGCATCGTCGAGCTGGAAGTGCAACACGCCCGCGATCAGGAAGAAAATGGCGAGGCCGAGCTGGACGATACGTCGGATCATGTTCGGCCTGTGTCTTGAGCTCTCCGTGGATCGTCTAGCCGCTTGCGCTAGGCGTGTCAGGCGGATTGAATGGCGCCCGAAGGAGCCCCTCTTCCATGACACTCGCCCTCTATGGCCACCCATTCTCATCCTACACGCAAAAAGCGCTGATTGCGCTCTACGAGAACGAAACGCCCTTCGAGTTCCGGATGATCGGGCCGGACACGCCGGAGCATATTGCGGACTGGCAGCGGCGCTGGCCGATGGGCAAGTTCCCGGTGCTCGCAGATGGCGACGAAACCATTGTCGAGGCGAGCATCATCATCGAGTATCTTGCGATGCGCTATCCGGGGCCCGTGGCGCTTCTGCCAGCAGACCCACAGACCGGTCTCCTGGTCCGCTTTCTCGACCGGTTCTTCGATCTCTATGTGATGGATGCGATGCAGGTTGCCGTGGACGCCGCGCTTGGCCGGTTTCCCATGACGCGCGAAGACGGACGCGCTCTGGCGGCGCAGCGGCTGGACCGCGCCTATGCCTGGCTCGAAGGCGCACTCGCAGGCAAGACCTGGGCGGCGGGCGACAGCTATACACTGGCCGATTGTGCGGCTTCGCCGTCCCTGTTCTATGCGGACTGGACGCATCCTATCCCGGACTCCTTTCCCCTGCTCCGCGCCTATCGAAGCCGGCTGTTGGCAAGGCCCTCCTTCGCGCGCGCCATCAACGAAGCGCGACCCTACCGGCCACTGTTCCCTCTGGGCGCGCCGGACCGGGATTGACGCTCGCCGCGCGGCAAGGCACGCGCTGCACAGGACGAGGGAGTCATCGATGCTGGACAGAAACAAGGCGGAGACCTTCGCACGCGCCTGGGTGGCGGCGTGGAATGACCGGGACATTGACCGCATCCTTTCGCACTATGCCGATAACGTCGTGTTCCATTCACCGCGCATCGCGCGCGTGATGGGCAATGGCGCGGCGAGCGTTTCCGGCAAGGCGGAGTTGAGGGATTATTGGACGGAGGCGTTGAAACATGCGCCGGAGCTGTTCTTCGAACTTGAGGCGGTGCTGACGAGTTCCGACGCGATCACCCTTCTGTACACGAACCACCGCGAGGAACGCGTCGCGGAGACCTTCGTGTTCGATGCTGACGGCGATGTCCGCGAGTCGGTCGCTGCCTATGGCTGAGGCGTGGCCCGGCCGCGACCGCCGCCGCGCGCCAGCCACACACCGCCGAGGATGAGGCAAAGCGCGAGCGCTGCGTTCCAGGACTGCGTCTCCCGGAAGAACAGCCAGCCAAACCCCGCACTGATCAGCGGGATCGCGTATCCGCTGAGCGACACGAACGTGGCCCCTGCCCGGCGGATCAGGGTCATGTAGAGCAGCTGGGCGACACCGGACGAGCCGAGCCCCAGACCCAGAACCGCCGTCCAGTTGACCCAGGACGCGCGGACCGTCTCCGCGTCGACCGTCAACGCCAGCGGCAAGGCTGTCAGCGCGGAGACCGTGGCATAACTTGCGGCGAACACGACGGCGTCCATGACGGGCGCCGCGCGCGCGATCAGGGTGGAGGCGGCATAGGACAACGTCGCGATGAGCAGGAACACCTGCGCCCACGCGCTCGCCGTGCCGAAACCGGCCAGCGCTTCCGGGCCGAACAGCACGGCCACACCGATGAAACCGAGCGCGACGCCGATCGCGGTGCGGGCGGACATCTTTTCTTCGGCGAACAGGAGATTCGCGCCGATCGCCACAAAGACCGGCGAGGCGGCCGTGTAGAGCGCGGCCAGGCTCGAATTCACGGTCTCCTGCGCCGTTGTGATGAAAAAGAACGGGATGACGGATCCCACAATCCCCATGCCCGTTATGGATATCCAGCGTTTGCGGTCACTCAGCGGCGGCAGATGCCGGCCGTTGGCAATCAGCACGATCCACAGAAAGGCCGCGCCGATGCACAGTCTCCCCGGCAGCACCCATTCGGCCGGCAAGCCCGTCTCCAGGCCTTTGCCGACCGCGACTCGTGTCATCGGGTAAGCGCCCGCCCAGATCATCGCCAGCAAGCCGAACAGCACCCAGTCGAGGACCGGGCGGCCCGGCTTGGCCGTCTGAAGGCTGGATTGTGTCATCCTGAACTCTTCTCCAGCGAGGCAAGGCCGCTGAAAGCGCGTATGTCCCGGCTCGGACTTGCACGCAACTTGCAAGCTCGTGGCAGGCTTTCAACGGGCCGCTCAATCCCTTCCCCGGCGTCACTTTCGCGGCGCGGTGCCGCACGGAATGCGGGTGGACGTGGGGGAGCGGCGCCAGTAAATGGCTGCCAAACGTGCGAGATAGCTCGCCTGACAGGAGAATTAAGATGGCCGTTCGTGTTGCAATCAATGGTTTTGGACGGATTGGCCGCCTCGTCTTGCGTTCCATCATCGAACACGGCCGTACCGATATCGAAGTCGTGGCCATCAACGATCTCGGTCCGGTTGAGACCAACGCTCACCTGCTGCGCTTCGACTCCGTGCATGGCCGCTTCCCGGCCGACGTGAAAGTCGACGGCGACAAGATCGTCATCAACGGCAAGCCGATCCTCGTGACCGCCATCCGCGATCCGAAGGACCTGCCGCACCGCGAACTCGACGTTGATGTCGCGATGGAGTGCACCGGCATCTTCACGTCGAAGGATAAGGCCTCGGCCCACCTTGCGGCCGGCGCCAAGCGCGTGCTCGTCTCGGCCCCGGCCGACGGCGCCGACCTGACGGTCGTTTACGGCGTCAACCATGACAAGCTGAAGAAAGACCATCTCGTCGTCTCGAACGCCTCCTGCACCACGAACTGCCTCGCGCCGGTCGCCCAGGTGCTGCACGCCGCTGTGGGCATCGACAAAGGCATGATGACAACCATCCATTCGTACACGAACGACCAGCCGTCGCTCGACCAGATGCACAAGGACCTCTACCGCGCCCGCGCCGCCTCGCTGTCGATGATCCCGACCTCGACCGGCGCCGCCAAGGCTGTCGGCCTCGTGCTGCCGGAACTCAAAGGCAAGCTGGACGGCATCTCCGTTCGCGTGCCGACGCCGAACGTCTCGGTCGTGGACCTGAAATTCATCGCCCGCAAGAACACGACCGTCGAGGAGATCAACAACGCGATCATCGCGGCGGCCGGCAAAGGCCCGCTGAAAGGCATCCTCGGCGTCACGGATCAACCGAACGTCTCGTCGGACTTCATCCACGACGCCCGCTCGTCCATCTTCCATCTCGACCAGACCAAGGTCATGGACGGCAACTTCGTGTCGATCCTGACCTGGTATGATAACGAGTGGGGCTTCTCCACCCGGATGTCGGATACCGCCGTCTATCTGGCCAAATTGATCTGAACCTGCCCACCGCGCGCCCTCGCGAAAGCGCGGGTCTCGGCCGGGAAACATCAACCCAACGAGTAACCCGCTTGTGCGGGAGTAAGCGGAAACGAGTCATGACCAACTTCAAACGCATTTCGGATGCCGGCAATCTCAAGGGCAAGGTCGCCCTGGTGCGCGTGGACTTCAACGTGCCGATGGAGAATGGTCTGGTCACGGACGATACGCGGCTCAAGGCGGCGGTGCACACGGTCCAGACCCTGCGCACGGCCGGGGCAAAGGTTGTCCTTTTATCGCATTTCGGGCGTCCGAACGGACAGCGCGTCGCCGAGATGAGCCTTGCGCCGATCGCCGGCGCCTTCGCGAAGGTGCTGGGCGCGAACGTCAGCTTCGTCGCCGATTGCAAGGGCGAACATGCCAAGCGCGCGATCGCGGACCTGCAGCCCGCCGGCGTCATCCTGCTGGAGAATACGCGCTTCTACAAAGGCGAGGAAAAGGGTGATCTGGAGCTTGCCCGCGAGATCGCTTCGCTTGGCGATATCTACGTCAACGATGCTTTCTCGGCCGCCCACCGCCGCCATGTGACGACCGCCGTGGTCGCAGAGCTGATGCCCGCCTATGCCGGCATCAACATGGAAGAAGAGCTCGACGCGCTCGACAAGGCGCTCGGCCGTCCGGTCCGCCCGGTGCTTGCCATTGTCGGCGGCGCCAAGGTCTCCTCCAAGATCGACCTGCTCAAGAACCTCGTGACGAAAGTCGACGCGCTCGCGATCGGCGGCGGCATGGCGAACACCTTCCTGTACGCGCGCGGTTACTCCGTCGGCAAATCACTTTGCGAACGCGACCTGATGGACACGGCCAAGGAAATCGAAGCCATCGCGAAGGCGTCCGGTTGTGACCTCCTGCTGCCGCGCGATGTCGTCGTTGCCCGCGAGTTCAAGCCCAATGCGGCGCACCGGACTTGCGGCCTCGACGAAGTCTCGGACGACGAAATGATCCTCGATGCCGGCCCGCAGTCCGTGGCGATCCTCGTCGCGGCGATGGACGTTGCGAAGACGATTGTCTGGAACGGGCCGCTTGGCGCATTCGAACTGACACCATTTGATGCAGCGACCGTCGCGGCCGCAAAGGCTGCCGCCGTGCGGGTCAAATCCGGCAAGCTGGTCGCCGTGGCCGGCGGCGGCGATACGGTGGCCGCGCTGCACCATGCCGGCGTGGCGCAGGACTTCACCTTCGTATCGACGGCTGGCGGCGCGTTCCTCGAATGGATGGAGGGCAAGGCCCTGCCCGGCGTCGAAGCCCTCAAAGCCTCGCACCTGGTTTGATCTGGGCCGCAAGGCAGCGGGCCCAACCTTTCGGGAAAAACCGAGTTTCTCAGCCGGACACGATGTGGCAGGATTTTCTCAGTTTTCCGGCATGCGGCTTGAATAGGAGCGCACCGGAGCTGTTCGCGGCCCGGGCTTTCAAAGCCCGCCGCGGCAGCACAACGGATAGACATTGAACCCCGGGGGACATCTGGCCGGGGGAAACAGAAGGGTTGGAACAATGACGAGTACGGATATGACGAAGACGGCTGGCAAGACCGATATGGCGCGGCAGATGTCGCAAAAGGCGGGCTTCATTGCCGCCCTGGACCAATCGGGCGGCTCGACCCCCAAAGCCCTTCGTCAGTACGGCATCGAAGAAGGTGCCTGGTCGTCCGAAGAAGAAATGTACGGCCTCATCCACGACATGCGCGCCCGCATCATCAAGTCGCCGGCGTTCAGCGGCGAGAAGGTGATCGGCGCGATCCTGTTCGAACGCACGATGGACGGCGCGATCGACGGCATTCCGACCGCGGAATATCTCTGGACGAAGCGCCAGGTCGTGCCCTTCCTGAAAGTCGACAAGGGCCTCGAAGCCGCCAAAGACGGCGTGCAGCTGATGAAACCGATCACCGGCCTCGACGCCCTGCTTGAGCGCGCCGTCGCCAAGGGCATCTTCGGCACCAAGATGCGCTCGGTCATCGATGCGGCCAACCCGGCCGGTATTGCCGCCGTTGTGGCGCAGCAGTTTGAAGTCGGCCAGCAGATCCTGTCCCACGGCCTGATGCCGATCATCGAGCCGGAAGTGACCATTTCGATCGCCGACAAGGCCGAAGCCGAGGAAATCCTCCGCGCCGAAATCCTCAAGCATCTCGACGCCCTGCCCGCGGACAAGCAAGTCATGCTGAAACTGACGCTGCCGACGAAAGCCAACTTCTACAAACCGCTGGTCGATCATCCGCGCGTCATGCGCGTCGTCGCCCTTTCCGGCGGTTACAGCCGCGAAGACGCCTGCCACAAGCTCGCCGCCAACACCGGCATCATCGCCAGCTTCTCGCGCGCGCTGACCGAAGGCCTGTCCGCGAAACAAGCGGATGCCGACTTTGACAAGGCACTCGGCCATACGGTCGACGCCATATGTGAAGCTTCCAAAGCGGGCTGAGCGCCGCTGCCCCTTGCGGGCACGATAGAGAATCCCATCTGAAGGGGTGCAGCTGCATGGCTGCGCCCTTTTGCTTTTGGAGACTGGCCGATGAAATGTCCCGCTGACGGTGAAACCCTGATCATGGCGGACCGCTCCGGCGTCGAGATCGATTATTGCCCGAAATGCCGGGGCGTCTGGCTGGACCGGGGCGAGCTCGACAAGATCATCGACCGGTCGGCCACCGTGCTGCCAGCCCCGGCGCCTGCGCCCTCTGCCGAAACCCACCGCCCGGAGCATTACCGGGACGAAGGCCGCTTCCAGGATCGCCACGACGACGATGACGACTGGAAGTACAAGAAGGGCAAGCGCCGCGGCCGCGACAGTTTCCTCAGCGATATTTTCGATTTCTGAGACATGCGCTAAGCCTCCGTCTTCGGAGGAGGCTCTACATGCTCGAGATGCGACCTGGTTGCGAACGCTGCGACCACGACCTGCCGGCGGATGAGCCGGGCGCGTTCATCTGCTCTTTCGAGTGCACGTTCTGCGACGAATGCATGGACGGACCGCTCGACGGCGCATGCCCGAACTGCAAGGGCGAACTGGAGCCGCGTCCGATGCGGCGGGGCGCGGCGCTGGCGAAGAACCCGGCCAGCACCAAGCGCGTGTTCAGGCCGGCGGGTTAGCGGGCTGGGCTTGCGGCGGCGGCGCAAATGGCGATTCGACGAATTGCAGCGCCAGACGCCGTGCGAGCGGCGCCACAATCAGGATGACCGGCAGGGCAACGGAAAATGCGAACGCCCAGCTCCGCATCCAGCGCGCAAGATAGTCTGGTGGGAACCCGACATTGATCGCGGTGATGACGCCGGACATGAGGCAGCTCATGACGGTGGCCATGATGACGCCGAACACGGGTTGGAAAACCTTGGCGGGCAGTTTCTTGGCCATGCAACTCTCCGGATTAGGGTTCTGATATAGAACTCAGTGAGCGCTTGTCCAGTTTCGTTGAGGCGAGCCGCGTTGACTTCCCGGCCAGTCCGCCGCACATGCCGCCGCCATGACCACCACGCCCCCGCCCCGCCCGCGCACGCGGCTCTACCTGATCACGCCGCCGCAGGTTTCCGACATTCCGGCCTTCACGTCTGCCCTGACCGCCGCCATCGGCGCCGGCGACATCGCTTCGCTCCAGCTGCGCCTCAAAGGCAAGGACGGCCTGATCGATGTGGACGCCACCCGTGCCGTCAGCCGCGCCGTGACCGGCCTCGCCCAGGAGGCCGGCATTGCGGTGCTGATCAACGACTCGCCGGAGCTTGCCCGCGAACTCGGCGCCGACGGTGTGCATGTCGGCTGGGAGGATGTGCCTGTGAAGACTGCGCGCAGCCTGCTGGGGCCGGACGCGATCATCGGTGCCACCGCCAAGAACAGCTATCACAAGGCCATGCAGGCCGGCGAAGACGGCGCGGACTATGTCGCCTTCGGCGCGTTTTATCCGACGCAGACGAAAGAGCACACGGTGCCTGCCGAGCTGGAGCTGCTGCAAGTCTGGCAAGCGGCCATGCTGCTTCCGTGCGTGGCGATCGGGGGGATCACGGCCAGCAATGCCGAGCCGCTCGTGACGGCGGGCGCGGATTTCATTGCGGTGTCTTCCGGCGTCTGGGCCCAACCCGAGGGCCCGGCCGAAGCGGTGAAAGCCTTCAACGCGCTCCTCGACCGTCTGACGCCCCGTTAACGCTTCGCGCCTTGACCCTGCGGGCACAAGGGATTACGCCCCCGCCTCCCGCTCCAAAAAGCGCGCAAGAGCTATTTCTCATGTCGAAACCCTCCCCCGTTGGCGCAGTCATGATCGCCGCTGCGCGCGCCGCTGGGCGCAGCCTTGCGCGTGACTTTGGCGAAGTCGAAAACCTCCAGGTCTCGAAAAAAGGCCCGGCGGATTTCGTCTCGAACGCGGACCTGCGCGCAGAGGAAACGATCTACGCCCACCTGATGAAGGCCCGCCCCGGCTACGGCTTCGTCATGGAAGAACGCGGCATCGTCGAGGGCACTGACAAGTCCAACCGCTTCATCGTCGACCCGCTCGACGGCACGCTGAACTTCCTGCACGGCCAGCCGCACTATGCCGTTTCCATCGGCCTCGAGCGGGATGGCAAGCTGCTGGCGGGGGTCGTCTTTGACGTCGCCAAGAACGAGATCTTCTGGGCCGAAACCGGCCGCGGCGCCTGGCTGGAGCAGCGCAAGCTGCGGGTGGCTGTGCGCAAGAAGCTGTCTGAATCCGTGATTGCCACCGGCACGCCCTGGCTCGGCAAATCGGAAGAGGCCCACGCCACCTTTGCCCGCGAAATGCTAGCCATGACGCCGACCTGCGCGGGCATCCGTCGCTATGGCTCAGCCGCGCTCGACCTCGCCTGGGTCGCCGCCGGACGGTTCGATGCGTTCTGGGAGCGCACGCTGAAGCCCTGGGACATTGCGGCCGGCATCGTGTTGGTGCGTGAAGCCGGCGGCGTTGTCATCGAAATCGATGGCGGCGACGTGATGAAGACCGGTTCGATCCTTGCGGGTAACGAAGACATCGTCCCCCAGGTTCAGGAACAATTGCGAGTTGCGGGCGCTTTCGGGCGCCAGGCCAACCTAACCTGACGCCTCCGTCAGGATTTTTTGCCAAGCGCAAAAAATCGCGGTATGAACCGCGCTATGACAAAACCTGACACAGACGTTCTCATCATTGGCGCCGGCCTTTCAGGCATAGGCGCTGCCGTGCATCTCCAGAAGCTGAGCCCGGGAAAGACCTACCGGATCTATGAGGCGCGGGACGCCATCGGCGGAACCTGGGACCTTTTCCGCTATCCAGGCATCCGGTCAGACTCCGACATGCACACGCTGGGTTTTGACTTCAAACCCTGGACCGAGGCCAAGGCCATCGCTGACGGTCCATCGATCCGCAAATATGTGAACCAGACGGCCGACGAGTATGGCGTGCGCAAGCACATCCAGTTCAACACCAAGATCATCGCCGCCAACTGGTCGAGCGCCGACCAGGCCTGGCGCGTGACCAGCGAGAACACGAAAACCGGCGAGCAGAGCGTCACCCTCGCCCGCTTCCTGTTCATGTGCGGTGGCTATTACCGGTACGATCAGGGCTACAAGCCGGACTTCCCGGGCGAGGCAAGCTTCAAGGGCCAGATCCTGCATCCGCAGCACTGGCCGGAAAACCTCGATTATACCGGCAAGAAAGTCGTCGTCATCGGATCTGGCGCCACCGCCATGACACTGGTACCTGCGATGACCGACAAGGCCGCGCACGTCACCATGCTGCAGCGCTCGCCAACCTATGTCGTCTCGCGCCCGGCGGTGGACGGCGCCGCGAATTTCCTGCGCAAGATCCTGCCCGAGCAATGGGCCTACAATCTCATCCGCTGGCGGAACGTCATGTTCCAGCAGTTCTTCTTCCGCCAGACGCGGAAGAACCCGGAGAAGGCCCGGGAGCGCCTGCTCGGCATGGTGCGCGACGAGCTCGGCCCGGACTATGACATCGCCAAGCATTTCACGCCGGCCTACAATCCCTGGGAACAGCGCCTCTGCCTTGTTCCGGATGCGGACCTTTTCAACGCGCTGAAATCCGGCAAGGCAAGCGTCGAGACCGACCATATCGAGCGCTTCACCGAGACCGGTATCCTTCTGAAATCCGGCAAGCAGCTGGACGCCGACATCATCGTCACGGCAACCGGCCTGAACCTCATCTTCATGAACGGCGTCAACGTGTCGATCGACGGCGCGAAGGTCGATCCCGGCAAGCTCTTGAACTACAAGGGCGTGATGCTCTCGAACGTGCCGAACCTCGCGGTCACGTTCGGCTATACCAACGCCTCCTGGACGCTGAAGGCGGACCTCACCAGCGAGTATGTCTGCCGCCTGCTGAACCTGATGGACGAGAAGGGCGCGACCTCCGCGATGCCTTACCTCGCGCATTTCCCGAACGAGACCGAGCCGTTCGTGGACTTCTCGTCAGGGTATTTCCAGCGCGTGATGGACCAGTTCCCGCGCCAGCACACCGAGGCGCCCTGGAAGCTGCACCAGAACTACTTCACCGACCGCAAGAACCTGCGCGAAGCGCCGATCGAAGACGGCGTGATGAAGTTCGAGACAGCCCCGGTGCAGGCAGCGGCAGTCCCGGCGCTCCAACCGGCCGAATAGATCGTCTTGCAGGCGGGCTGAGGGTTCCCATCTATCGGGAGAGAGGCTCTGCGCCTGTCTTCGATGGAGGGACCTATGTGGCTCTGGCTTTTGTGGTGGTGTGTGGACGATCATCTGGCTGACGCCTTGGCAACGCCAGGACTGGGCAATCTGCCCATCTGGGTGCCGCTTATCCTGTCGCTGGCATTTTCCTTCTCGCTGGACGGCGCCATCGACCGGGCCCGCAAGAAGGCCTGACGGCCTAACGCTCCGTGAACTGAAGTTCGGCAAGGCGAGCATAGAGCCCACCTTTCGCAACCAGCGTGTCGTGGTTGCCTTCTTCCACGATCCGGCCATGCTCCATCACGAGGATGCGGTCGGCGCGGCGCACGGTGGACAGCCGATGCGCGATCACCAGCGTGGTGCGGCCGGTCGCGGCATTCTCGATGGCGCGGCGCACGGCCGCTTCGCTCTCGGAATCAAGCGCGGACGTCGCCTCGTCCAGCAACAAAACGGGCGCATCCCGCACCAGCGCACGCGCCAGCGCAATCCGTTGGCGCTGCCCGCCGGACAGGCTGCGCCCCTTCTGACCGAGCGGCGTCGCGAGGCCTTCTTTCTCATCGAGGAAGCCCATCGCCTCGGCCATGCGGGCGGCCTGCTCCAGGACAGCGTTATCCGCATCGTCCCGGCCAAAGCGGATATTGTCCGCCGCCGTGCCGGTGAACAGCGCCGACTCCTGCGGAGCATAGGCAAACCGGCGGCGCCAGTCGCGCGGGTCAGCGTCAACAGAGGCGACACCGTCGAGCTTGATCGAGCCCGTCTGCGGATCGAACAGCCGCAGCGCGAGCCGGAATACGGTGGTCTTTCCTGCGCCACTCGGGCCCACCAGCGCGACGAACTCGCCGGGCTTCACATCGAGCGAGAAATCCTTGAGCGCCGAGGCATCATGCTCGCCGTACTGGAACGTCACATGGTCAAAGGAGAGGCTGCCCTTGCCCGCGTTTGGCATCGGCTTCGGATGCGCGGGGGCGGCGATCTCCGGCGTCTCACGCAGCACTTCCGCCGCGCGGTCTGCGGCGCCGGCCGCGCGCATGACTTCGCCGTAGACTTCCGCCAGCATCCCGAAGCCGGAGCCGGCATAAGCGGCGTACATCACCATCGTCGCGAGGTCGCCAAAACTCATCTCGCCATTCGCCACCGCGCGGGCGCCGAGCCAGAGCACGCCGGTGAATCCGCCGAACAGCAGCACCGACACCAGCACGATCATCAGCGCCCGGGCGCCGGTGCGCTTCATGGCGGCGGCGAAGGTGGCCTCGATCGATCCGGAAAAGACCGACAGCTGCCGCTCCTCGCGCCCGTAAGCCTGTACGAGTTCGATGGCGTCGAGGGTTTCGGCCGCTTCGGCCCCGGCATCCGCGAGACGGGACTGGGCGCGGTTCGACATGTTGCGGATGATCCGGCCGATGCCCATGACGGGCAGGATTGCGACTGGCAGCATGGCGAGCAGCGTCAGCCCGAGCTGCCAGTTGACGGCGATCATCAGCCCCAGCGCCCCGATGGTCGTGATCAGGGTGCGCGCCGCCAGCGAGGCCGACGAGCCGAGGAAGTTTTCGATCAGCGTCACATCTGCGGTGAGCCGCGAGACCGCCTCACCGGAACGCATCTTCGCGTGATAGGCGGGCGACAGGCGCAGGAGGTGCGCATAGAGGTCGCGCCGCAGGTCGGCCGCAATGCGCTCGCCAAAGCGCGAGACGAAGTAGAAGCGGAAGGCGCCCAGTACCCCAGCCCCTACGGCAGCGGCGAACACCCAGAGGAAGGCCTGGTCGATCAGCGCGACGAGCGCTTGTGGGTCCGGCCCGGCATTGCGCCCGGCGTCTGCGGCCCGCCCGAGCAGCATGGGGATGGCGAGGCTCACAGCCGCGGCCGCCAGAAGGAAAACGCCGGCCACGCTGACCGTGATCCAGTGCCGCCTCACATAGGGCCACAGCAGCGCCAAGGGCTTCAGGCTGCGCCCCTTCGGACGCGCCAGCGCCTCCCCGCCCTCAGGCAAGGTGGTCCGCCGGTCGTCGATGATCTGATCGCCCGAATCGGCCATCTGGCAGCTTTACTCCCTTTGCGGGTCCGGTTCAGCCGCCGAATCCCTACCGGCGCCTCTTGCGGCGCCGTAGCCTTTCACTTATACGCCCGACTTCGATTTCAGGCTGAGACATGCCAGCGCACCCGGGCGCGTCAACCCGGATTGACACGAGATACGAGAAAGAGGCCAAGGCCATGAAAAAAGAAGGCCATCCCGATTACCACTTCATCACGGTCGTGATGACGGACGGTACGGAATACCAGACCCGTTCGACGTACGGCAAGCCGGGCGACCGCCTCGTGCTGGACATCGACCCGAAAGTGCACCCGGCCTGGACCGGCGGCGAAGGCAAGTCGCTCGACCGCGGCGGCCGCATCTCGCGCTTCAAGGACAAGTTCAAAGGCTTCGTGTAAGCGGTTTTCCGCTTTCCCGATGTGTGGCGTACGGAAAGCCCTGGCCCGACGGCCGGGGTTTTTCTGTTTCAGCCCCTGAGCCTCAGCGCGAGGCCGATGAACGGAATGGCCAGTTCCACCAACAGCCGTTCGAGCGGCGCGCGCGCAAACTTCCGGAAATAGCGCGCGAGGCTTTTGGCCTTGTGTTGCGTCACGAAGGCAGAGGGCACGTCTGAGGTCGAGCCATAGTGCAATGCCCCCGCGGCGGGCACATAGGTCACCGATCCCCCAGCTTCGAGCGCGCGGCGACAGATGTCGGCGTCCTCGACATGGATGAAATAGCCCTCATCAAACCCGCCAAGCGTCTCGAAGTCCTTCCGGCGCATCAGAAAGAAAGCGCCGGTGATCGCACCGACCGGGATGGGCCCCGGCGGCGGCGGCAGGTGTTCGAGCGTCCAGCGGCCGAGACCCAGCGCGCGCGTCAGCGTCAGCGTTTCACGCCGCGCGCCGCGCTCTTCCCTGCCCTGCAAATCGAAGATCCGCCCGCCTGCAATCGCTGGCGCCGCAGCATCCTCCAGCGCCTCGATCATCGGGCGAAGGGCCCCGCGCTTGATCACGCAGTCCGGATTGATCACCAACAGATACTCGCTCGCCGCCAGACGGGCGGCCGCATTGACGGCGGCGCCGAAGCCGGGATTGGGCAAATCCAGCTGGCGCGCCTTCGGTGCCGACGCGGTGAAGTCCTTGAGCCATGCGTCCGCACCCGGAGGATTGCCGTTGTTGGCGATCACGATCCCGGTCACATCCGGGTCGCCCTTCAGCGCATAGAGGCATTCCACCAGCCGGGGCCCGGTATGATAGGTGACCACCAGGGCCGTGACCGTCGGCGTCATGCCTCGGCGTCCTTCAGCGTCCGGTGCCAGAGAATGATAGCCGCCGCGGCGAGCGCCCCCGATGACCAGAAGCCTTCATTCCAGGCGCTGTAAGCGAAGCTGAAAATCACGGCTACTGCGCCCGTGAGCCCGGCGACCGCAAACCGAGTTTCCGGACGCAGTTCCTCCGGACGCGGCAGATGAAAGCCGAGTGCCACAAGGCTCAAGGCTGCGAGCACGGCGCCGACCATGCCGGTCTCAGCCCAGATCTGAAGCGCCATGTTGTGCGGATGGCCGGGCACAATCGGATAGTCTTTCCAGAAATCCGGCAGCTGCGCGAGCCAGTCGGGCCGGGTCGCAAATGTTTCGCGCCATTCGTTGGTCGCATGCAGGCCCTGCCCCATGAACGGCGCTTCTGTCATGCGGCCGATCACGACTTCCCATGACCAGAGCCGGGACCGGAACGAATCCGGCAGGCTGGGCGCAATGGGCTCAAGCGCACGGATCAGCATGGCAAAGAGAACCGGCGCCGCAGCGATGTAGCCGGCGAGGCCGCCAAACAGCCAGCGAAACCCCGTTCGCGGCAAGACAGCGACAAGGCCAATCGCAACGGCCGTGCCCACCAGCGCCAACAAGGCAGACTGCGCATCCAGCTTCAGATACGCGATCGAAGCACCGGCCAGCAGCAGCACCGACAGCGCGATGCCGGCGATCTTCCACCGGAATACAAGCATTGGCAGAAGGAGCGGCAAAGCGAGCGCCAGCGCGTTGGCACTGCGGCCGATATTCTGGGCGCCTTCCTGCAGCCGCTTCGGATCTTCTCCGTACACGGCAGAAAGCGCGAACGCCGAGGCGTAGGGCGAGGCGATGAGCAGAACGGTCTGAAGGGCCAACATGGCAACGATGATGCCGGATGCCCTCGGCGCCGGCGCCGATTGCAGCGCCGCTGCGACCACGAGGGACGCCGAAAGCGCAAGCAACAAGTTCGCCAGACTGCCGGATTCGACCGCGAAAGTCCCCTCCATCAAGCTGCCTGACATCAAGGCCAGCTCACCCGGGGCCCAGAACTCGCTCGCCGCCACCCAACCGGCGAAGGCAAAGCCGATCAAGGCGAATGCCGCAGGTGGCAGGCGCGGCCGCGCAAGCACGAGCGCGGCAAGCGAACTCAGCCCGAGAAGCGGGGCAAAGCCCTGCCCGCCCAGCACCGCCATCACGGGCCAAAGCACGAAGGCGACTGCGAGGACGGGTCCGTAGTTCATTGCACCCGTACTCTAGTCGGCGCCCCCGCGCCTTGTCACCGTATGCGTATCAGCGGGCCCGCTTGAGATCCGGCGGCAGCGCGTCGTCGGCGAGGCTGACCAAGGCCTCGTCCAGCGAGATGATCTGCTGACCATTGGAGCCGAGACGGCGCAGGGCGAGCTTGCGCTCTTCCGCTTCGCGGGCGCCGACCACCGCAATCACCGGCACCTTGGCCAGCGAATGCTCACGGACCTTGTAGTTGATCGTCTCGTTGCGCCGGTCGACTTCGACCCGCAGGCCCGCCTTGCGCAGCTCTGCAGCCACCTCGTCGGCATACTGTCCTGCCGCATCATCCGAAATCGCAGCCACGACCACCTGCACCGGTGCCAGCCACATCGGGAAGGCCCCGGCGAATTCCTCGATCAGGATGCCGATAAACCGCTCCATTGATCCGAGGATCGCACGGTGCAGCATCACGGGCCGCTGCTTTGATCCGTCTGATGCCGTGTACTCCGCGCCCAGACGTTCCGGCAGCACATAGTCGAGCTGCAGCGTTCCGCACTGCCAGACCCGGCCGATGGCGTCCGTCAGCTGGAATTCGAGCTTTGGCCCATAGAACGCACCTTCTCCGGGAAGAAACTCGCAAGGCAGGCCAGCCGCATCAACCGCAGCCTTGAGACCGCTCTCGGCCCGGTCCCAGGTCGCATCATCGCCCGCGCGCACGTCCGGCCGCGTGGATAGTTTCACGGCGATCTTTTCAAAGCCGAAGTCACGATACACGCTTTCCAAGAGCCGGCAGAACCGGATCGATTCCTCGACAATCTGGTCTTCACGGCAGAAGATGTGGGCATCGTCCTGCGTGAACTGACGCACGCGCATGATGCCGTGGATCGCGCCGTGAGGCTCATTGCGGTGGCAGCATCCGAACTCGGCCAGGCGTAGGGGCAAGTCGCGATAAGACTTCTGGCCGGACTTGAACACCTCGACATGGGCCGGGCAGTTCATCGGCTTCAGCGCCATCAGTTTGGCATCTTCGGGCACGGATATCTCCACGCCCTCGTCGCCCTCCGGAATGAAATCCGGCACGATGAACATGTTCTCGCGGTACTTGCCCCAGTGGCCGGACTTTTCCCATTGCGCCGAGTCCATCAGCTGCGGCGTCTTGATCTCCTGGTATCCCGACACGTCCAGACGCCGGCGCATGTAGGCTTCAATCTGGCGCCAGATCTGGAATCCGTTCGGATGCCAGAATACCGAGCCGGCGGCCGCCATGCCGTCGAGGTGGAAGAGGTCGAGCTGCGCCCCCAACTTGCGGTGGTCGCGCTTCTCGGCCTCTTCGAGGCGGTGGAGATGTTCCTTGAGGTCTTTCTCACTGGCCCAGGCCGTGCCGTACATGCGCTGGAGCATCTCGTTCTTGGAGTCGCCGCGCCAATAGGCGCCGGCCATCTTCATCAGCTTGAACGCCTTCGGCAGCTTGCCCGTGGACGGCAGGTGCGGGCCCCGGCACAGGTCGAACCAGTCGCCCTGCCGGTACAGCGTGATCGCTTCGCCCGGCGGGATGATGTCGTCGATGATCTGCGCCTTGTAGTCCTCGCCGATCCGCTTGAACTCGGCGATCGCAGCGTCCTTCTCCCAGACCTCGCGGACGATGGGATAATCGGCGTCGACGATCTCGCGCATCTTCGCTTCGATCTTCTCGAAGTCATCCGTCGAGAACGGGACCTTTCGGGCAAAGTCATAGTAAAAGCCGTCATCGATGACGGGGCCGATCGTGACCTGCGTGTCGGGGTAAAGCGCCTGCACGGCCTGGGCGAGCACGTGGGCCGCGTCGTGACGGATCAGTTCGAGGCCGTCGGCGTCCTTGTCCGTGACAATGGCAACCGTCGCATCGCCGTCGAGCGGGCGTTTGAGGTCGCGGAGTTCGCCGTTCACACGGGCGGCCAGCGCCTTCTTGGCGAGGGATTTGGAGATGCTCTCGGCCACGTCGAGAGGCGAAGCCCCATCGGCGAATTCCCGCTTCGAGCCATCGGGGAGCGTAACGTTGATCATGGGTCTCAAGTTTCTCAGGTTTGCCGCACTCGCGGCGAATTCGGGTGATCCGGCAAGGGCGTCTGACGCGGCCGTGCTTAACGCGGCTTCATCGGGATTCCCACCCTGTTTTGAGGGCAGCTGCCGGGGCTTCTGGAGTTTACCGGGTGCATGAAGGGGCGCGCACGGACGTGCGGGCCAAGGGCGCTTCAGGCACCCTGGCGAGTTCGCGTGGTCAGTCCGGTGAGGCAGCGGTTCGCGTTCATGGGCGTGCGTATGTCACGCTTCCGGGCTGGATTCAACCAGCCCGCTTGATGCGTTTCGGGGCCCCGGCTTCCAGTCGCCAAAGCGCCAGGGCTGCCAGAATGGAACGGACGGGACCGTTTCCGGCGCCGGATCGTAGCCGTGACTGCCGCCGGGACGGCAGCGGACAAATCGCGCGAGCGCCATCCATCCCCCCGGCCACCAGCCGTGCCGGGCCACGCATTCGGCGCCGTATTCGCTGCAAGTCGGCATATGCTGGCAACGCGCCCCGGCCAGTTGCAACACCTGGCTCGGCCCGTGCTTGTAGATGGCGAGCAGCGCGTAAGCGAGGCGGCGCCGGAGAGCCATGTCAGGCGGCCGCCCGCGCTGCCAGCGCGTCGTCGATCGCCGCCACGACGGCGTCAAACGCCAGCAGCGTGGACGCATGGCGCGGCGGATAATCCGCCACGGGCTCCAGATGGCGCAGTTCCCAGAACAGGCCGCCGGGCGGCGGCGCGCCGTCCTTCAGCATCGCCCGCAGCGCGTCCCGCGCCGCGCGGATTTCGGCAACCGTCGCGCCGACTGCGTGTTCGGCCAGGATCGACGTGGAAGCCTGCCCCAGCGCACACGCCTTGGGGTCCACGGCGATCGCGGTGACGCTTTCGCCGGCGGCGTCCAGCACCACATCCACGTTCACGGTCGAACCACAGACGCGCGACACCTTCAGCGAGGTGCCCTCTGCGTCCGGCAGCCGCCCGAGATTGGGGATGGCGGCGGCGAGTTCCAGAATGCGGTTGTGATAGAGTTCGCTCATCCGCGCCTAGATGGCCCGCCAGCCGGCACGGGACAAGTGGGGCAAAAAAGAGCCGCCGGATGCGCGGGCATGGGCGGCTCAGATAGGGTGCGGTGTAGAAATGGCTCGGAAGCCATGCCCCCCGCATGAACGCTCGCGGAAAGGGGGTCAATTTAAGGTTTGGACAGGAAGCCCGTCAGAACGGCCAGAGCCGCGCAAGTCTCGGCAGTATCTGCAGCATGATGAGGACCGCGCCCGAAAACGTCAGCGCCGCCAGCAGCACAACGACCCCGTCCCGCGCCGTGAGCGCCAATCCGAACAGCAACACCGCGAGCCCGGGCAAGAGCGGACCGAACGGCACAACACCCAGCGGATAGGTGATCAGGGCTGCGGCCACACACAGCAGGCCGACGATCTGCACGAACGGCGCGGCGGTCAAAAAGGTCAGCCGTGGCCGCACCAGCGAGTCCACCATGTGCGCATACTTGATGCCGGTCTTGGCGCCTTGCACGAGATGTTCGCGCTTGAACTGGAAATCGAGTGCGCGCTTCGGGAGCCAGGGCGTGCGCAGGCCAATCACGATCTGCAGCGAGAAGATCAGCGTGATCGTCGCAACGAACCAGTTGGCGCCCGGAATGATCGTCAGGGGGCTGACGGAAATGAAGCCGAGCAGAAGCAGCACCGGGCCATACGCCCGCCGGCCGACGGCTTTCAGAAGCTCACCAACCGTAACGGTCTCACCCTCGGTATTCTGCACCAGCGACTGAAGCAGGGATTTGAGATCGGTGACCGGGACCTTTGTACCTTTGGGGCTCATTCAGGATCTCCGGTCTGGGTCGACGAAGCTGGGCCGTAGCGTTCGATCCGTGAACGGACGAGACCGCTCCGGTCGATGGTGATCACATAGAGCCGGTCAAACTCGGCTTTCTCGTCAATCGCTGGCCCGGGCTCTGCGCCGAGCGCGGACGCAAGTTCGCCTGTCGTGTTCGAGTGGCCTACCACCAGCACCGCGCCCGGCTGCTTCCGAAGGTTTTCGGCGAGCGCTTGAAGCGCGGCTGCCTCG
>JAIXVM010000147.1 GCA_027482995.1 Hyphomonadaceae bacterium
ATGCCGTCGGCGCCGTGGGCATGGGCGGCCACCTTCTTGCCGAAGAGTTTCGCCGTCTCGACGATGGCGCGGGCCTCGTCCTCGAACATCTGCTTGCCGAGGCCGGCGCCGATCCGGCTGTTGACGCCGCCGGTGGTGGCAAGCTTGATCACGTCGGCGCCGCGCGCGATCTGCAGGCGCACCGCGCGGCGGCAATCATCCGCGCCGCTGCAGGTATTGCCGGCCGCGTTGAAGAACTCGCGCAACTCGTCGCGGAAGCCGAGCGAGCCGTCCATGTGGCCGGCCGAGGCGGACAGAGAGGCGCCCGCATCGAGGATGCGCGGACCGGTCACCTGTCCGTCATTGATCGCGTCGCGCAGGGCGAGCACCGCGCCGTCGCCGTCGCCGAGGTTGCGCACCGTGGTGAAACCGGCGTTCAGCGTTTTCATGCCATTGTCCCAGGCGTTGAAGGCCTGGGCTGCGGGCGACAGGGTGACGTCTTCCAGCTGCGAGGCGATGCCGCCGGTGTCCGACGTCAGGTGGACGTGGCTGTCGATCAGGCCGGGGAGCACGTAGCTGTCCTTCAGGTCGATGACGCGGACCTTCTTGTCCCTTGGCGCCTTGTAGCCGGCTTCGAGCGAGACGATCTTTCCATCGGTCACGATGATTGTGGCGGCCCCGAGCGGCGCCTCGCCGGGGACGGCGAGGACCTTGCCGGCTTGGACGTAGACGGTGTCGGCCAAGGCGGGCATGGCCAGTGCGGCGATCACGGCGGCGCAGGCGAATGCGCGATGAAACGGGACGGTGATCGGCATCAGGATGGGACTCCGCGTGGATGTGAAACCAGAATGTGCATAGGTGTTATCAGCCCTGCGCGGGCATATAAAGCCTCGCGAAAGGTGATCGCGGCGATACATTAGCTTCAGCAGCGGCACGAATGGAGAGCCCATGATCGACCTCATCATCGACAAGCGCACGCGAGATCTCGGCGGCGGATTTGAAGTGGGCCGCGTGCTGCCCTTTGCGAAGCGGCGGACGGTGGGACCTTTCATCTTTTTCGACCAGATGGGGCCTGTGGACTTTGCGGCGGGTATTCCGCGCGAACTGGATGTGCGCCCGCATCCGCATATTGGCCTCTCCACCGTGACCTATCTCTATTCCGGCGCGATGACGCACCGCGACAGTCTCGGCGTGAAGCAGGAGATCACGCCGGGCGCGGTCAACTGGATGACCGCCGGCAAGGGCATCACCCATTCCGAGCGACTCGAATATGCAAGGATGCACGGGGCGCGCATGCATGGCATCCAGGCCTGGGTGGCACTGCCGAACGCGGATGAAGAGATCGACCCGGGTTTCTGGCATCACCCTGCCGACAGCCTGCCCACCTGGACCGAGCCGGGCCTCCGTGGACGGATGATCGCGGGCGCGGCCGAAGGCATGGACGCGGGTGTGAAGGTGAACTCCCCTCTCTTCTACATGCATTGGGAAATGGAGACGGGCGCGCGCCGGGGCGTGCCGGGTGAGCATGCCGAGCGGGCGGTATATCTGACGGCGGGCGCCATCGAGGTGGACAGCCAGACGCTGAAACCCGGGCAGATGGCGGTGCTTGGCAAGGGTGATGTGACGGTGACGGCGCTGGTGCCCTCGACGGTGATGGTCCTCGGCGGCGAGCCCGTGGGCGAGCGGTTCCTGTTCTGGAATTTCGTGTCGTCCTCCAAGGAACGGCTCGAGCAGGCGAAAGCCGACTGGGCGGCGGGACGGATGAAACTGCCGGACGGCGACGACCAGGAATTCACGCCGCTGCCGGCCTGAAAGGTTCGCCTGCTTGCCATCGGCGCGGACGCGCCGTAACCCTCGCAAGCACGTGCGGGCGTGGCGAAATTGGTATACGCAAGGGACTTAAAATCCCTCGGCCGCAAGGCCTTGCCGGTTCAAGCCCGGCCGCCCGCACCACACCTGTTTCCCGCCTGCCGAAACCGCGCTAAGCCTCGGGTCAAAGATTCAGGGGTTGAGGAAAATCGGATGACGGAGATGGGTGAGACCTCCCCGCCGCGCGAAGGCATGCCGGCCGAAAGCTCAGGCTTCGCGCCGAAGCTCGGATTGTTTCTCGGCCCAGTGCTGGCGCTGATTGTTGCCCTGCTTCCGCCGCCGGCGGGATTGGAGCCGAGCGCGATGCGCGTGGCCGGCCTGTTCCTGTTGATGGCCATCTGGTGGGCCACCGAAGCCATTCCGATGGCTGTGACCTCGTTGCTGCCGCTGGCCATCTTGCCGCTGTTTGGCATCCTCGAACTCAAGGACGTCGCCGCGCCCTATGCGGACCCGGTGGTCATGTTGTTGCTGGGGGGGTTCATTGTCGCGCTCGCCATCGAGAAATGGAACCTGCATCGGCGCATCGCGCTGAATGTGCTGCGTGTGTCCGGCGCGCGCGTGAAGATTCTCACGGCGGGCGTGATGCTGGCGACCGCGCTGCTGTCGATGTGGATTTCCAATACGGCGACGAGCCTCATGATGACGCCCATCGTGCTGTCGGTGGCTGTCGCGGCTGGCGGGGGTCCGCGTCTTGCGGTCGCGCTGCTGCTGGGTGTTTGCTATGCGGCCTCCATCGGCGGTCTCGGCACGCCGGCGGGCACGCCGACGAACCTGATCGCCATCGGCTGGCTGAAGGAGAATGCCGGGATTGAAATCACCTTCCGGGAGTGGATGGCGACCGGGGTTCCGATGATCTGCCTGATGCTGCCGGCGGCCTGGCTGATCCTGACGTGGGGGCTCAAATCCACCAAGGAACAGGCTGAGGCTGCCAGCGCTTCGATCCGCACCCAGCATGGCGCGCTCGGCCGCATCACACGGCCCGAGGCGAGCGTGGCAGCCGTGTTCGGTCTCACGGCCGCGGCGTGGATCTTCCGTGAACAGCTGATCAAGGTGCCAGCCCTGAGCGGGCTCAGCGATATGGGGATCGCCATGATCGGCGCAGTGGCGATGTTCCTCGTGCCACACGGGGATGCGGCAACCAAAGCGGACGGACGCGGCGGCGGCCTGCTCGACTGGAACGATGCAAGGAACGTCCCGTGGGATGTGGTGTTGTTGTTCGGCGGCGGTCTGTCCATCGCTGCGGCGATTCAGGCCTCGGGGCTTGCGGGATGGCTCGGCACCTACCTTGCCGGTCTTGCGACCCTGCCGCCGATCGTCCTGATCCTGATCATTGTGACGATGGTCGTGTTCCTGTCGGAGGTGATGTCCAACGTGGCCGCGATGACAACTTTCCTGCCGGTGCTCGGCGCGTTGTCCGATGCCACGGGGCTCGATATCCGCGCGCTGGTGGTGCCGTGCTGCGTGGCGGCATCCTGCGGGTTCATGCTGCCGATCGCGACCGGACCGAACGCTGTGGTCTATGCCACAAGGCGAGTGACCGTGCGCGAGATGGCGCGGGCCGGCTTTGCGCTCAACCTCGCCTGCATCGCGATCATCACGCTGTATTTCGGACTTTGAAGCGCGCCCGAGAATCAAAAAAGCGCGCCCCGTCACCGGAACGCGCCTCTTCAGTTTGCCGGTCCAGCGGCGCCAGGCGCGCGCTGGTGGCTAGCCTGGACTACGCCAGTTCGATCGTGCTCACAGCAACCTTGCCGGAGCGCTGATCTTTGGCCGTGTCAAAATTGACTTTCTGGCCTTCGTTCAGGGTCGCGATGCCCGAGCGCTCAAGGGCGGTGACGTGAACGAACACGTCGTTGCCACCGTTTGCAGGCGCAATGAAGCCGAAGCCTTTTTGGCTGTTGAAGAATTTCACAGTACCGTTCGTCATGTAAGTAAGTCTCATACCAGTTTGTGGGCTGACAATGCGCCAGCCCTTGCATATCGATTATTTGGTGAGGGGTCTGAAACTGCTCCCTTTGGAGGAGCTGCGCCTGATTGTCCGGCCAACGTCGATGACGGGCATATGCGCCCCACCCCGCGCAATAGCAAGTTATTTCTACGTTACATTCGGTATTGTCAGGCTTCTGACAATTGTCAGCTAACCCGTTCGAACACGGCGGCAAGGCCCTGCCCGCCGCCAATGCACATGGTTTCGAGCCCGTAGCGCGCTTCGCGACGGTCCATCTCGCGCAGCAGCGTGGCGAGAATGCGCCCGCCGGTCGCGCCAACCGGGTGGCCAAGCGAGATGCCGGAGCCGTGCACGTTGAGGCGGGCATAGTCGCCATCCGTGAACCCCATCGCCTTGGTGCAGGCCAGCACCTGCGCGGCGAAGGCTTCGTTGAGTTCGATGAGATCGATGTCCTTGATCGAGAGGCCGGCGCGCTTCAGCGCTTTGTCCGTGGACGGAACAGGGCCGATCCCCATCACGGCGGGACCGACGCCGCCGGCGGCCCAGGACACGAGCCGGGCGAGCGGCTTCAAGCCATACTGCTCGGCCATCTCGCGCGTCATCACGAGGCAGGCGGAGGCGCCGTCATTCTGGCCGCTGGCATTGCCGGCGGTGACGGTGGCTTCGGGGTCCTGTTTGAGGCGGATCGGTTTCAGCTTGCCGAGCACTTCGGCGGTCGAATCCGCCCGCGGATGTTCGTCCTTGGTGACGACCGTGTCGCCTTTGCGGCCCGGCACCGTGACCGGGATGATCTCTTCGGCGAACACGCCGCTGGCCTGCGCGGCGACCGCCTTGGCATGCGAAGCGGCGGCGAACTCGTCCTGAGCGGCGCGGGTGATCTGGTAGTCACGGCGAAGGTTCTCGGCCGTTTCCAGCATGCCGCCGGGCACGGGGAAGTTCTTGCCGCCGGCCGTGAGGCGGCCCGTGATCAGGCCGTCATTGACGGTCATGTTGCCCTGCCCGAGACCCCAGCGCCAGTTGGTGGAGTAGAACGGCGCGTTGCTCATCGACTCGGCGCCGCCAGCGATCACGCAGTCCATCGCGCCGGTCGCCACCTGCATCGTCGCATTGATGATCGCCTGCAGGCCGGAGCCGCAGCGCCGGTCGATCTGCATGCCGGTGACTTCGACGGGCAGGCCCGCATCAAGGGCCACCACGCGGCCGAGCGCCGGCGCGTCCATCGACGGGTAGCACTGCGCGAAGATGACATCGTCGACCTTGTCCTTCGGCAGGCCGGTGCGCTCCATCAGGCCGGCCACCACAGCCGCGCCGAGCACATGCGCGTGCACTTCCTTGAAGGAGCCGCCGAAGCCGCCCACGGCGGTGCGCACGGGTTCACAGATCACGACATCACGCATGGCAGGCTCCCAGAGTTTTTGCTGGCGCGTTGATAGGCCGTGTCAGGCGCTTCGCGCAACTGCCGGCGCGCCATGCCGTTACGGCATAATTGTTAGCGGGGGCGCGATGGCTGACACGGACGCCAGGCGCTTCCTATATGAAAAGCTGAAGTTCTGACCGGAGGATTGCCCCGTGACCGCGCCCATCTTTGTTTCACATGGCTCGCCAACGCTGCTGTTCGACGATGTGCCGGCGCGGGATTTCCTCGTCGCGCTCGGCAAATCCCTGCCCCGCCCCAAGGCGATCCTGGTCGTCTCAGCGCACTGGGAAACCGGGATTCCGGCCGTGAATGCGGTGGTTGTGAACGAGACGATCCACGACTTTGGCGGATTTCCGCAGATCCTGTTCGACCAGCGCTACCCGGCGCCGGGTGACGCGGGACTGGCGCGGCGAGTGGCCACGCTGATCGAGGCTGCAGGGATTCCGGCGAGCATAGACAACGAGCGCGGGCTGGATCACGGCGCCTGGGTACCGCTGAAACTGATGTATCCGGACGCGGACATTCCCGTGCTTCAGCTGTCCGTGCAGCCGCGCCTCGGGCCCGCGCACCATTACCGGCTGGGCGAGGCGCTGCGCCCGCTGGCGGATGAGGGCGTGCTGACCCTCGGCAGCGGCAGCTTCACACATGACCTTCGCAGCGTGGACTGGCGCGGGCCGAACACGGCGCCGGACTGGGTGACGCAATTTGCAGACTGGGTGAACGCGGCGCTGGCCGAAGGGCGCATCGAGGACCTGCTGAACTATCGCAAGCTCGCCCCGCATGCAGCGCGCAACCATCCGACCGAGGAGCACTTCCTGCCCCTGTTCGTGGCGCTCGGCGCCGGCGGTTTGCGCGCCGCCTCGCTGCACCAGTCACTGACGTTCAGTGTGCTGAGGATGGATGCGTTCGAGTTTGCGGCCTGAACAGGCTTAACCCTGCTGGTCCCGGCCTCGCGCCGTGACCTGCTTGCGGGCTTCTTCAACCGACTCTGCGGACACGGAAGCCGAGTGCTCGATCGAGCGCTTCACTTCTTCCTTCATCGCCTTGCCGAATTCGATGGCGAAGCCGTCATCGATGAGGGCCTTGTACTTCTTCAGAAGCACGGGCTGCGTGCTGGTCATTTCGGTGGCGAGTTGCAGCGCGGCGGGCACAAGGTCTGCCGCCGGATAGACGCGGTTCACGAGGCCCCATTTCTCGGAGGTGTGCGCATCGATGAAGTTGCCGGTGAAGGAGAGCTCCTTCGCGCGGCTGATGCCGATGAGGCGGGAGAGTTTCTGCGAGAGGCCCCAGCCCGGCACGATGCCGACGCGGGCGTGCGTGTCGGCAAACTTTGCGTGCTCCGAGGCGAGCCGCACATCGCACATCAGGGCGAGTTCGAAACCACCGGTGATCGCGAAGCCGTTGATCGCGCCGATGATCGGCCAGGGATAGGCTTCCAGCGCGGCGGCCATGTTGATAGACTTGGAGTCTTCGTCCGCCCCCAGAGCAAATCCGGTCTGGCCGGCTTCCTTCAGGTCGATACCCGCCGTGAAGGCGCGGCCCGCGCCGGTGAGCACGACGGCCCGGATGCTCGTGTCGTCTTTCAACTCGGTGAACACGCGCACGATCTCGGCCCGCAGCGCGCGGTTGAGTGCGTTGAGCGCGTCGGGACGGTTGAGCGTCACAAGGGCGACCGCGCCGTGGCGCTCGACGAGAACGATGGATTCGGACATGGCAGTTCCTCCGGAAACTAGGCTTGTTTTTTCTTGGTGAAGAGGCGGTAGAGGGCAATCCCGGCCGCGACCAGTGCAATCAGCGCGGCGGCATAGAACAGGTTCATCTTGAGCGGCGAGACCCAGGCTTTCGGCTCCAGCACATAGGCGGCGCCCGACAGCGTGATCGCCTGCAGCATGTTCTCGGTGAGATCGACAATAAGCACGGCAAAGCCCGGGATCGCGGCGAACGGGCCCCACTTGCCGAAGAAGCGCCAGGCCATGCCGGCAAAGAACAGGCCGAACGAAAAGGGGTAAGCGGTGTCGAGAAGGATCGTGAGCCAGAAGTGCATCGAACGCTCGCTGGGCGTCATGGCATCGAACACGGCGCGGGTATCTTCAGGCGCCGACACCATGTCGAGGAACTGGCCGCCGACCATCGGCGCCGAGAGGCTGAAGGCGACCGTCAGCGCGATCGTCAGCACAAAGAGGGTCCATAGGATAGGTGTGCGCGTGATGAAATTCATGCCTCGATCTCCGGTTTGACGCCAAGGGATTCAGAAAGCGCCACGAGTTGCACGCGAACCGTTTCAAGCGCTGCCGCATCAATTGATCGGGCCACCAGAGACACGCCGTTATTGTCCGGCCCGAGATACCAGGGGTAGGAGCCGACCGAGACCGAAGGGGCCGCGGCGTCAATCTCGCCGAGGCGGATCGCGAGGTCCCCCTCGCGCAGCCCCTTGCCCTTGACGGTCACCTTGTGGACCACAGCGCCGGTCTGCAGGCGCGGCCCGATGTCTTCGAGCATCGCACGCGCGATCTGGGGCACGCCGGCCAGTGTAAAGACATTGCCCGTCTGGAAGCCCGGCGCGCCGGAGACCGGGTTGGCGACGAGACTCGCGCCATCCGGCACACGCGCCATGCGCCGCCGCGGCGCCGTGAATTCCGTATTCATCGCGGCGTACCGCGCCGCCATCTCGCGCAGCGCGTCCGGATGTTCCGAAATGCCGACGCCGAATGCGGCGGCGATCGCATCAGCGGTGATATCATCATGCGTCGGCCCGATGCCGCCGGTCGTGAAGACGTAGGTGTACTTTGCCCGGAGCGCGTTCACTGCCGCGACGATCTCGTCCTGGATGTCCGGCACGGTCCGGCATTCCTTCACGGGGATGCCGAGCGGCTCCAGATATTGCGCGATCTGCTGCAGGTTGATGTCCCGGGTCCGCCCGGAGAGGAGTTCATCCCCGATCAGGAGGACAGCGGCGGTGGGTTGATGTGTCATGCCCTCCCCTCTGCCACGGCCTCCGGCGGCAAGAAAGAGCCATTCGGGGGTAGAATTTTCGGCCTTTCGCTGCGATATGTTGCGCATGACCGAAACAAACCTCCTCCTGCCCATGCGCACGGGCGAAATCCGCATCCATGATGCCGAGGGCTTCGCCGGCATGCGCCGGGCTGGCCGCCTTGTGGCCGAGTGCCTCGACATGCTGGTGCCGGAAGTGAAGCCGGGCGTGACCACCGAGTATCTGGACCGTCTGGTCTACCAGTTCGTCCATGATCACGGCGCGACCTCGGCCACGATCGGCTACCGGGGCTATCGCCATGCGTCCTGCATCTCGGTCAACCATGTGATCTGCCACGGCATCCCTGGTCCGAAAGCGCTCAAAGATGGCGACATCGCCAATATCGACGTGACGCTGATCATCGACGGCTGGCACGGCGACCATAGCCGCATGTACGGCGTTGGCGACGTGAAGCGGAAAGCCGAACGGCTGATGGAAGTCACGTACGAGGCCATGATGGCCGGCATCGCGCAGGTGAAGCCCGGCGCGAAGTTCGGCGATATCGGCGGTGCGATCAGTGAAGTCGCGCGCCTGAACCGGGTGTCTGTGGTCGATGAGTTTTGCGGGCACGGCCTTGGCCGCCTGTTCCATGACGAACCGAATGTCGTTCACTCCTCCGCCTACGGAACAGGCCCGGAGCTGAAGCCGGGGATGTTCTTCACGGTCGAGCCGATGCTGAACCTCGGCCGCAGGGACGCCGCGATCCTGCCCGATGGCTGGACCGCCGTGACGCGCGACCGGCAGTTGTCCGCCCAATTCGAGCATTCGGTGGGCGTGACGGAAACCGGCTACGAGATTTTCTCGGCCTCGCCGAAGGGCTGGCATGAGCCGTTCAAGGTGAAAGCCTAGACACCCTCCGCAGCCTTGGTGGCAGCGTGGATATCTGCAGGCGAAATTCAAGACGCGCCCGCTTGACGATTCGGGATGTTCTTGTAATGTTCCAGCATGATGAAAGCGCCGTCTGCCACTTCCGGACTCCATGAAGCGACAGCTGCGTTTCACGCGATGGCATCATCGGCAGATGCCGCGCCCCACTGGAGCGGTCACCGCGAGCGGTTGCGGGCGAAGCTTCTCAAGCGCGGAGCGGGCGCGCTCGATGATTATGAGATCCTCGAAGTCCTCCTGATGGCGTTCATTCCGCGGCGGGACGTGAAGCCGATCGCCAAGGCGCTCGAGAAACAGTTCGGCGGACTATCGGCCATCCTCGCGGCGCCGGCCGTCGATCTGGTGAAGGTGCCGGGTGTGGGTGAAACCGTTGCCGCTTATCTGAAAGCCATTGCAGAGCTAAACTCCCGCGCAGCGCGCGAGGAGATCAAAGCCCGCGAAGTCATCTCCTCCTGGAGCGCGCTGATCGAATACGTTCGCCGTGAAATCCAGCACGAGGCGCGCGAACAGTTCCGCGTCATATTCCTCGACCGGAAGAACCAGCTGATCGCCGACGAGATCATGGGGCATGGCACGGTCGACCATGCGCCGGTCTATCCGCGCGAGATTGCCCGGCGCGCGCTCGAAGTGCAGTGCTCCAGCCTGATCCTCGTGCACAATCACCCCTCCGGCGACCCGAAGCCTTCGCGCGCCGACATCGACATCACGCGCGAGATCATCGACGTGCTGCAACCCTTCGATATCTCCGTCCATGACCACCTGATCGTGGGGCGGGCGGGCGTCGTCAGCTTCCGGTCAAGCGGCCTGATTTGAGTTCAAGCCGGCGCGTGATTCCAATGCGCGCCAGAAATGCTTCATCATGGCTGACCACGAGCAGCGCGCCATCATATGCTACGAGTCCGGCCTCCACGGCTTCCAGCGAGGCGATATCAAGATGGTTCGTCGGCTCGTCGAGAATCAACAGTTGCGGAGGGGACGCCCCACCGAGCACGCAGGCAAGACCAGCGCGCAGGCGTTCGCCGCCGCTGAGCGTCGCGACCGGCTGCAAGGCCGCGTCCGCCCGGAAACGGAAACGCGCGAGGGCGGCCCGGCATGCATTTTCATCCGCCTGCGGATTAAGCCTCCGGAAGTTGTTGAGGATGGTGCCTGCCGGATCGAGCAAGCCAACCTGCTGGTCCAGCATCACGAAGGGGACGTGAACGCGCGCTTCGCCCTCGAACGGCGCGAGCGCCCCCGTGATCACGTTCAGCAGGGTTGACTTGCCGGACCCGTTGGCGCCGGCCAGGGCGATGCGCTCTGCGCCGCGCACTTCGAATGACAGGCCCTGCACGATCGCCTGACCCGGCACGTAACCGGCGCTGACTCCGGTGAGTGTCAACACCATGCGTCCCGGCGGCAGGCCGCAGGATGGCAGGCGCACCGCCATTTTTTCAAGCACTTCGATCTTCTCCCGGGCGGTCGCAGCATCAGCTGTGGCCTCGGCGATCTGACGGTCCGAGAGCTTCTGGAGCTCGCCGCCCGACACCTCGGCCCGCCGCTTCATGGCCCCGATCAGGAGGCGCGGCGCGCCGCCGCGTGCCGCCTTTCGCTTTCCGGCGCTGTCCTTGCGTGCCTTCTTCTCGGCGGCGAGCTGCGTCTTCTCGCGCGTCAGCTCCAGCTGACGTTCCGCCTCGGAGAGATCGCGGCGCGCCGCGTCCAGTTCCAGCGCCTTGCGCGCCTCGAAAGCGCTCCATCCCCCGCCATAGCGCGCCGCGCCGAGCGTGGTCAGCTCGACGGTCGCATCCATGCGCTCAAGCAGTTCCCGGTCGTGGCTGGCGACAATGGCGCCGCCCCGCCAGCCGGCGAGCAGGCGGGCCACGGCTAAGCGCCCTTCGCGGTCAAGGTTGTTGGTCGGCTCATCGAGGAGAAGGAAATCCGGCTCGGCAAAGATCAGCGCCGCCAGGGCTGCGCGCATGCGCTGCCCGCCGGACAGCGACGCAAGCGGCGTTTCGGTTGTCACGTCGAGCCCTGCCCGCGCGAGCGCTTCGGCGAGCCGCGTTTCTAGCGTCCAGTCGGCTGCGTTCAAGGCGGCGGCTTCGCCCGCCTCGGCCCGGCGAAGCACGCTCAGCGATTCCGACAAGCCGAACAGGGTCTCGATCGTTTCGGCAGCGTTCGGCGTCGTATCCTGGCGGAGCACGCCGAGGCGGCCGGATACAGCGACCTTGCCGCTGGTCGGCGAAAGCTCACCGGATATCAATTTCAGCAGCGTGGATTTGCCAGCGCCGTTGCGCCCGACAAGTCCGGTGCGTTCCTGATTGAAACTGAAATTGAGGTCTGAAAATAGAACCCGGCCGTCAGGCAGGGCCAAGCTGAGTTTGGACAGTGTGATGGAGGCGGGCATGGACAAGTCTCGTCGAGCAAAGTGATCCGGGGGCGGTCATCTTGCGGTCGAGATCCATGGCGCAGCATCTCCTGTGCAGGCTTGAGTTCGCGAACTTAAACTTGTCAGGCCTCCGTTTCAACACGCCTGCCGGGTGAAATTTCTGAAGCCGGACGCTGACCTGACGATAAGACTTGCAGGCCGCTGAGGTGACGTTACCGTCTGGCAACACCAAAACGCGCCAACAGAAGCGTGTTTTCCCCTGGGAGGCGATGCAAAATGACGGCCACTGCAGCCACGGCTGACAGCGCGAACGGGCACATCACGGGCTTCGGCTCGAAGGGCTATCGCTCTTATGTCCTCATCGCCCTGACCTTGATCTACACGCTGAACTTCATTGACCGCACCGTCATTACGGTCGTCGCCCAGCCGATCATCAACACGTTCTCGCTGAGCGATGCCCAATGGGGCCTGCTCACCGGCCCGCCCTTTGCGCTGTTCTATGCCATCATGGGCATCCCGATCGCGATGTGGGCTGACCGGTCGAATCGGGCGATGATCATCACACTCTGCGTGATCATCTGGTCTCTGATGACCGTGTTCTGCGGCCTTGCCGCGAGTTTCCTCTGGCTCCTCGTCTTCCGGATCGGTGTCGCGATCGGTGAGGCCGGCTGTACGCCGCCTGCCAACTCGATCATCACCGACTATTATGCCCCGAAGAGCCGCGCCAACGCCATCGGCATTTATTCGATGGGCGTCACCGTCGGCGGCGTGCTCGCGCAGCTCTTCGGCGGACAGCTCGCGAGCCTGAAGGGCGAGACGTTCGGCGGATGGATGAATGCCATCGGCCTCGGCGGCCTGTTTTCCGGAATCAATTGGGCGGAAGTGGAAGGCTGGCGCCTTGTGTTCGTCATCGTCGGCGTGCCGGGCATCCTTGTGGCACTCATCTTCTGGCTGACCGTTCGTGAGCCACCTCGCGGCTACTCGGACCCCAAGTCGGCCATCCCGGACAAGGCCGGCTTCTTTGAAGCGTTCAAGGAATTCGGCCGTAAGCCGACCTTCTGGACGCTTTCGCTCGGCGCCGCGTTCGTGGCTTTTGTCGGCTACGGCCTGATCAGTTTCCAGGCGCCCTTCCTGATGCGCGTGCATGGTGTCAGCGTCGCCGAGGCGGCGATGAATTATGGCGCGCCTCTGGCGGCCGTCGCGGCGTTCGGCACGTTCATGGGCGGGTTCCTGTCCGAGAAACTGTCGCCGCGCTTTCCTTCGGTCGCGGCCTGGTTGCCGGGTGTCGGCCTGCTGATCGCGATCCCTGCCTATGTCGGCGCGTTTCTCAGCCCGACGCTGACCATGGCCTTCTGGCTCTGGGTCATCGCGGCCATCGCGCATTATGCTTATCTCGGTGCTCAGTACACGGTCTCCACGTCCATCGTCAGCCCGCGGTCTCGTGCAACCACCGTCTCGGTCATGCTGCTGATTATCAGCCTGATCGGGAATGGCATCGGTCCGCTTTTCACCGGCATGATGAGCAGCGCCTTCATGGGCGGCATCGTCAAGAAAGCCGGCCTCGAAGAAGCTTTCGCCACGTTCAATCCGGGCCTCTGTGCTGGCCGGATCGCCGAACTTGGCGAGACCGGACCGGCGCTCTGCTCGGCCTATGCCGAAGGCCTGCGCCAATCGATGGTCGCAACCGTCCTCTTCTTCGGTATCGCCGCCCTGTTCTACTTCCTCGCCGCCCGCACCTACCAGAAGGATCGCTGGAGCCCCGCCACCTGAACCCGCCCTGCCCTTGCCTGACTACCCGTGGAGACCCGAATGTCCGACGCCGCCACCTCTAGCCAGACATCCGCCGAAACCCTTCCCGGGTATCAGACCGGATACGGAACGCCAGCCTATCGCGGCTACGTTCTGTTCTCGCTACTCATTGTATACATCTTCAACTTCATCGACCGCTCGATCTTCGCCATCCTGACCGAGCCGATGAAGGAATCCCTGAAGCTTGAAGACTGGCACATGGGTCTGCTCGGCGGCCTTGCCTTCGCGATTTTCTACACGACCCTCGGCATCCCCATCGCGCGTATTGCCGAGCGGTATAACCGTATGCTGATCATCATGGTTTCGCTGGCCATGTGGAGCCTGATGACGGTTCTGTGCGGCTTTGCCACAAGCTTCACGACGCTGTTCATCTTCCGCCTGCTCGTTGGCGTGGGTGAGGCGGGCTGCACGCCGCCTGCGCAGTCGGTGATCGCCGACTATTTCAAGCCGACCAGCCGCGCGACCGCAGCCTCCATCTACGCGCTCGGCGTTCCGCTCGGCGGCATGTTCGCCGGTCTCGCGGCGGGGCCGATCAACGACTATGTCACCGGGGCCAACGTCCATGCCCTGCTAGGCGACTGGGGCTGGACCTGGGCGCAGGGGCTGATCGACTGGCAGTCCTTGGAAGGCTGGCGCATCGCGTTCTTCGCGGTCGGTTTTCCCGGCGTGATCTTCGCCCTCATCCTTGCCCTGACGGTCAAGGAACCTCCGCGCGGTTACAGCGATCCACCCGGCGCCGACCGGAAAGGCCCGCCGGAGAAGTTCCTCTCCGCGCTGGGCGGCCTGATGCGCAAGCCGACCTACGTGCATGTGGTTGCCGGCGCCGCGATCGCCTCGTTCGCGGGATATGGCATCTCGCAATTCTCGACTTCGTTCCTGCGCCGTACGCACGGCCTGTCCCTGACCGAAGCTGCGCTGATCTTCTCGCTGGTGCTCGGCCTGATGGCCGCGCTTGGCGTGTTCCTGTCGGGCTTCCTCGCGGACAAGCTGTCGAAACGTTACCCCACCGCCCTGTCATGGATGCCGGCGCTCGGCATGGGCCTGTCGGTGCCTCTCTACTGGCTCGGATACCTCGCGCCGACCGTGCCGCTGATGATCCCGCCGCTGATGCTGGCCGCCACGCTGCACTACTTCTACCTCGGGCCGATGTATGCGGTCTCGTCCGGCGTCGTCGACAGCCGCACGCGCGCGACGGCGGTCGCGATCACATTGTTCGCGGTGAACCTGATCGGCATCGGCCTCGGCCCGACCGTTATCGGCTTCCTGTCCACGTTCCTGAAAACCGTTCTGATGAGCGGCTATGATCTCGGGCTGACGCTGGAGCTCTGCAAGGATGTCACTGGCCTCGAAGCCAACGTGGCCGCCGCGTGTACGGATGCGAATGCGCGTGGGCTGCAATGGTCGATCGTGATCTTCGCAACGCTCTATGGCTGGGCAGCGCTCCACTACCTGCTGGCCGGCCAGA
>JAIXVM010000102.1 GCA_027482995.1 Hyphomonadaceae bacterium
AGAACGAATTGGCCAAGCGCAGCCCGCAAGAGACCGACGCCGCGCTGGACCGGATCGCGCAGGTGATGATGGCGTGCATCGATCGCGGCTTGTCGCGGACGGGCACGCTGCCGGGCGGATTGAAAGTGCGCCGCCGCGCGCCGGAGATATGGCAAAAACTGGTGCATGCGCCGCCGTCCAACGAGCGCGAACAATTGTTCGACTGGCTGAACGTCTATGCGATGGCGGTGAACGAGGAGAACGCAGCGGGTGGGCAGGTGGTGACAGCGCCGACCAACGGCGCGGCCGGAATCATTCCCGCAGTAATCCGCCACTATTGCTGGGACGCCGAAGACCGGGACAGCCGTGTACGGAAGTTCCTGCTGACGGCGGGCGGGATTGGCCTGCTCTACAAGCAGCGCGCCTCGATTTCCGGGGCGGAGATGGGATGCCAGGGCGAGGTTGGCGTCGCATGTTCGATGGCGGCAGCGGGACTTGCTGCCGTCTGGGGCGGCACGCCTCAGCAAGTCGCGAACGCGGCCGAGATTGGTATGGAGCACAATCTCGGCCTGACATGCGACCCTGTGGGCGGCCTCGTGCAGATACCCTGCATTGAGCGCAATGCCATCGGCGCCGTCAAAGCCGCAAATGCGGCCCGGCTCGCTCTGCATTCTCTCGAGCAAACGAAAGTGTCACTCGACCAGGTGATCGAGACGATGCGCCAGACGGGCATCGACATGTCGTCGAAATACAAGGAGACCAGTCAGGGCGGACTGGCGGTCAACGTCGTCGAATGTTGAAAACTTAATCCGAGGACAGAGCGCGCAGAACCTTGGCCATGCTTTCGAGCTTGGCAACGGAGTTCGTCCGGTCGATCAAGGTGTGACAGCGAGCGCGCGCTTCGGTCACCGGATCGCGCTTGTCGGTGGCAGCGTTTTCGCTGTCGAGGAACAATTCCGAGATTGGAACCCGCAGGACACGTGCAACGGCTGCGAGCATTCCGGCGCTGAGGCGATTGGTGCCGGTTTCATATTTCTGCAGTTGCTGGTGGCTGATGCCCAGCTCCTGGCCAAGCTCCGACAAGGTGAAATTCTGGGCTGTCCGGAGTTCGCGAATCTTCTCGCCGACCATCTGATCAATACGGGTCGGCGAACGGGAGCCAGCGATGCGGGTTTCTTCGAGCATAATTCTACCTTTTGGATTTTTTTAGGGTGTCGCTCCTGTGAAAGTATATGGCAACTTGTCCGATATGCCCATTTCTGAAATGCCGAAAATCAAAGCTTAAGCATTAACAGCGAGATACGCAGGGCTCGGACATTACGTATACGATCAGTAATCTTTTTTCCAACGTACGGAAACCCTGGAATCGCCCGTCGAGCTGGTTTCCGATGTCACAGAAACCTGCGGCTGAGGCTGCCATTCCACTTCGACAGAGTTACCGGCGGCACCCTGAGTCGTCACCTCAAGATAGACATCCGGCGCGAGATACTGCCCGACACCGAGTTCCGCGTTTCCTGCATTGTCGACACCGAAGCGCAACCGGTCCACGCCAAGCCCGGATTGAATCGCACCGATCGGATCAAGACCCGTGTTCCGGCCGGATAGTCTCGCAATCGAAGATGCAAGCTCGGCCGCTTCGAGCGCGGACAGATCGACCGCCGAGCGGCCAAACAGCATTCGAGACAAGATTTCATCGTCGGGAAGGGACGGGGTGCTGGACAACTCGATCGTTGGATTCGACGGCGTGCCGCCCACGTCGGCGCGAACGGCGAAGTTGTCGACGTCCCGTGTCGCCGAGATGGCCAGGGTGGCCGCGCTCAGCGGGCCATCGAAATCGATCTGGCCGGACTCGAACTCAAACGGCCGTTGAGCGAGTTCGAGGTTGCCACGCACGAGCGTTGCCTTGCCGTTCAGGAGAAGGCTGTCTGGCCGCCCTGTGACATCGAGATCAACCCCCCAATTGGTATCGAGGCCCCGGCCCTTGATCATAACGCCACTTCGCGCATCCACGCTGAATGCCAGCCGGATCGGCTTGCTGAGCAAACGTTGCCGCGCCGTCGTCTCATCGTCCGTCACCCAGCGGACATTCAGCGTACGAATTGTGTCATTGGAGTAGTTGTCGAAGTTGAATCTCGCATTGTCGATCGTCAGCGCGCCGGAGAGCACGCGGTCAACCTGGCCTTCCGTGAGCTTCAGATCTCCGCTAACGCGCGCTTCATCCCCAAGCCTGTCATAGACCAGCAGGTTCTTGAGATTTACGTCGACGCCCGCTTCAGCGCGCGCAAGACGCCCGTCAAGCGCAAGCGTGCCACCCTTTACGCCTGCGCCGGATCCCTTGATGGTCAGTACCCGGTCGTTCAAGTCCGCGTCGAGAGTGATATCCTTCAGGCTCAACCCCGTCGCGCCGTACTCATAAATTCCCCGCGCGACCCGGGCATTCGCGTCAATGAGTGGGTAATCCAGCGAGCCGGAGATCTCCGTCCGGCTCTGTAGCGCGCCGCCGATGTCATGCCCGTACGCCAGCGCAATCAGTTGAAGCGCCTTCAGTTCGCCGCCAATCTCGACCAAGGCTTCCATCGCGCCGGTACGGTCGATCATTACCAGACCGCCTGGCGAGGTTTTGACGGGCAACCGGCCCGCGCCATTCGCCTTGAACTCAGGACCGAACGACGATTCTCCGGCCAAGGTCAGTCCCTGCCGGGTCACGCGGCCGGTCAGGTCGAAGTCTATTGCAGTCGATATGCCGTCGACAGGGCTGTTCGCGGAGAGTTCGAAGTTCGCGTCCGGGTTTTCACCATAGAAGCGCCCGTTGGCCTGACCGGATACGACAGCGTCGATTGCCGGTAGCCCAAGTGCGGCGAGCACAGGCGCGATGGAAATTTTCTGCACCAGTATTTCGCTGCCGGGTGCATCGGCCCCCGGCTCAAGCCGCGTCAAAATCCGTCCGCCGAGCATACTCAGGTTGGCGCGTAACGTGGGCGTTGGACCCAGTGTCCACTGGATGTCATCGGCGGTCGCAATCTTGATGCCGAGCAACGCGCCCGACAGCGACAGGCGCCCGGAGGCAGGTCCATTCGGCGTTCGGATCACACCTGAAAAATCAAGGTTGCTGTTGGCACGCGGCTGCTGGTCGACGAGTTGCCCTTCGAACCGGTACCCCTCCGCCGTGGTGGTGATCGTCCCGCTGACTTTATCGATCAGGAGCTGCGACGTGACCTGAATTTTGCGGGCCTCGAACTCACCGCCAATGGCAAGCGGATCAGCGGCACGCCGGGTGCCTTGACCCTTGAGGCGCAGACTGCCGAATGTCACTCCGGCGACTTCGAAGGCATCGGCGTTCGCATCGATATCAGCTGCCAGCGAACCGTCATCGCCCATGGTCGCGGACCCGGCAAAGGCGATCGTGCCGAGTTTGGCCACGATATTGCCCAAGCGCGTGGACTTGCCGTTGCGGTCGAGAAAGAATGACGCGGTGGCGGGCTGCCCGTCGGACCGACCGGACAAGACGATGGGGCCGGAAAAGTTGTTGCCGGAAAGTTTGAGCGATGCATCGGCTGAAAGGTCCGAGACGGTCCGGCCACTGATGATCGCGCGGCCACCGGTCGATTGACCGGTCAGTTGCATCGTGCCCGAGGGGCGTGTCAGGCGGACCTGCAGGCTGCCGAGGTCGAACTGGTTTCCTGCAATCGCGAGCACCACGTTTTGGGTCGCATCAATGCGCAAGTCGGGACTTCCTGCGCCGTAGGCACGGCCTGAGACCTGTCCCTCCAGACCGGGCAGCTTGACGTCAAGCCGCTGAATGGTGCCCGTTTTCCCTGACAACCGAAGCAGACCGCGCACCGTGCCGCGTCCGTTCACGAGCGGATCAAGCGCAGCTGTGGGCGAGGTCACCTTGTCGAGATTTAGGTTCAAACCAAGTTCTACGTCGTTGAACGTGCCTTCAGCCTGAACGAAGCCAGATGCGTCCCCAGAGAAGCCACCGGGCAAGGCATCGAGCGATTGGGAAATCTTGCCGGAGAGATTGAGAGTCCGGTCCTTGAACCCGGCCTCACCCAGCAATTGGGCGGTGCCTGAGCGGTGCGCCACTTCCGCCGCATCGAGCAGCAGGCGCTGGCTCGCGAGATCGTACGTGCCGCTGCCTGAAACGCGCACCGCCTCGCCGAGAATGCCGGCGATTTCTTCGTTGTTTGCAAAAACCTTCGTGACGACAACGTCGCCGGAAAACGGGATGCGATCCGGTTGCAGACCTACAGTCACAGGACCGGCTACAGCTTCGAGCGGCAGTCCGGCGTCGGGCGTGAAGGCGATCTCAGCATTTCCGGAATAGACATAGCCGGCATCGCCCTTTGCCAGTGTGCCGTCGAGTTTCACGATACGGGCGCCGTCCCAGAAAGGCGCGAGCGTGGACAAGTCGGCCTTGAGATTTGCAGGCTCAATTAAACGTGTGAGGGTGGTGTTCGACTTACCGGATAAATCAACCGTTCCACCGGCAATCCGGCTTTTGATGTCGAATGACGCATTCGCGTCGGCAAAGAGAACGGTGATATCGGCTTCCGCCTTGGGCCCGAGAAAGGCCGCGATCTTCTCCGGGATCGGGAGCGCGCCCGCATCCATCCGGACACCGGCTTCAAGCGCCCTGTCTTCGATCTTTGCAGACACAAAGACCTTGTCCGCTCCGTCGATCGACAGCCGCGCCCCGCCGCGTCCGTCGTCGAGATCGCCTGCGGCTGTAGCGACGAGAACAGCGGAGGAGCCTTCCGGCAGTTCCAGCAAGTGTGCAAACACGCCGCCAGCCGGCGCGACGCTGTCGATCTGCAATTCAAAAGCTGAGTTCCGATCACGGAGGATTTTTGCCTGGATCCGGTCACCGGCGCCCTCGAGAGGGATTATTTGGAGATCCGCGTCAATCGATCCGTTGCGCTCGTTGAGCAAGCGGGCCGATACGCCGAGCGCGGTTTCTGGCCCGGCAACACCTTCTGCCAGGAATAGACGAGCGATGTTTCCCCGGCCCTGGCGAACCTGCCAGCGATTGTCTCCGGGTGGCGGCGTGTCTGCGCGGACGGGCAGGCGCAGAACATTGATCTCAGCGATCTCCACGATTTCGAGATCAGCGGTCCGGGACAGCAGCGCGAGCGGCGACCAGATCACCTTGACCTTCTTGGCAGAAAGCCAGACGCCCGAAGCGTCCCGGATTTCAACCGATCCGGCTGAAAACTCCGAGAGCGGATCTCCTTGGAGCTTGCGGACGCTGAGCCGCCCGTATCCAGCGATCTGCCGGCCTTCAAGCTGGGAGACGACGAAATCGCGGCCAGAGTCGGTCGTCACCCAGTGCCGCGCAAAAGCCACGAGCAGCAGCGCGGCAATCAAGAGCCCGGCTACCGCGGAGACGACCGGGCGGCGCTTGATGAACGAGACGGGACGAACAGCTGGCGCCATCAGAACGCTTGGCCGATCGAGATATAAAGCTGAACCGGCGGGTCATCTTCGCGGCTGTCGAGAGGCGCTGCGATGTCGAGCCGGATCGGGCCGAAGCCCGGATAATAGCGCAGGCCGAAACCGACCGAGGCCGCCGCGTCCGAAAACACCGCGCCGGCATCATCGCTGGCCGCCCCAATGTCTGTGAACAGCGCGTAGCCAAAGCGCTCAGACGCGCGCCAGCGCAGCTCGGCCGAGGCGGCAAACAGGTTGCGACCGCCCTCAAGGTCTCCGAACGCACTTTGCGGCGACAGGCTTTGATACTCGTACCCGCGCACCGTCCCGCCGCCACCGGCAAAGAACAAGCGGTCAGGCGGCACGGCGCCGGATCCGACGAAGGCGCCATATTCTGCGCGGAACGCCGCAACCAGGTCTTTCGCAACGGCCTGGTACGTCGCGGCCGATAGCTGAAGGCGCGTGTAAGCCGGATTTTCGTCACCGACCGAAACACCGGTTTCAGACGAAGCGTAGAATCGGAAGCCGGACTGCGGATCGAGCGGGTCGCCGACGTCGGAATAGGTCGCCGAAACCGGGAAGGACAACGTGACCTGCTCGCGTTCAATACCGCCGACGATGCGGGCGCGTTCGTCGACCGTCCGAGTTGCATCCAGCGCAGCACCCACCGACACTGTCAGCTCACGGGAAAACGGTTGCGCGAGCGAAGCTCCGATCCGCGCGCCGTCAAGATCGTAGGCGTCTGTCTGCTCCGAACGCACACCGGTCTCGAAGGAGAGCGTGCGGCCGTAGCGCCCGATATTCGGCCGTTCGTAAGTCGCCGTGAGGTTCCGGGCGAGGGTCGCGACTTCACCCTGGATCCGGAGGCGATCCGCCCGGCCTGTGAGGTTACGGCGCTCCCAGTAGGCGTCGATACCGACGCCCTCGGTTGTGGACGCCGCGACACCTACACCGACCGTGCGGGGCTTTCCTTCGACCAGCGTTGCTGTCACCGAATGCAAACCGTCCGCACCCGGGGTTTCGGAAATGACGACGCCGATGCCCTCATACAGCCCCGTAGCGCGCAGACGGGTTCGCAAACGGTCGATGGCGGACGGGGTGAAGAGATCACCTTCCGTCCATGTCTTCAGTGCACGGACCATCTTCGTGTTGCGGGCGTCAAGGCCGGGCGCTTCGAATGAACCCAGCGAAACGCGGGGACCCGGCACCAGAAGGAAGGTTAGTTCGACATCTGCGTTTTCGCGCGAGGCAAGCACATCAATGCCTTCGCTGTAAGCAAACGCATATCCGTGGTTTCGGAGGCGCTGGACGAGAAGGTCGTCCATACGCTCGATGTTCTGCGTACGTGCAATTGCGCCTTCGGGAAGCCCTGCCAGTTCGTCGTCCAGACGCCGTGCCACTTCAGGCACGATCGCCTCGCGCCCCTTGAAGTCGCGCGACAACACCTTGAAGATCGGCCCCGGCTCGGCGATCAGGACCGCGTCGTCTGCCGTGGCCAGAATTTCGGAGGGGGCGATCTCTGCGGCCAGATAGCCTTCCGATGCCAGAAGGTCGCGCAATACGGCGGCTGAGCTGTTCATCCGGTTGCGGGCTTCCAGAACACTTCGGGCAGGGGGTTCGTCAACCGTGACCAGGTCAGATGCTCGCGCCGCAAGCTCCGGCGGCATGCCCTCGACCGAAGCGCGCGGCGTACCATCCTCCGTGGGCGAAATGGCGCCGCGCAGGCTGGAGACGAGCGCGCAACCCGAAACGGAGGCCAGCAGACAGGCTCCAGCCAAAGGCCGGGCAATCGTCCACACACTGGCCGGATTCGCCGTTTTCATTGTGATCTCAGCTTTCTGCCAGGGCAGAGGGTTGCAAGTACTGGCCCATCCATAGGGTTGAAACCATAATGTTCACTTGAGAGGTGAGTGCGAAACGCCAACGCTTCTCAGGGTTGATTGCGTCTCACGGTTTCGTGATCCTATAAGGCGGAAATCAGGGCAGGATTTGGCGGAATGATGTACATATTGTTGCTGGGCGGCTTGGTGCTGCTGCTGATCGGCGGCGAAGCGCTGGTGCGCGGTTCGGTCAGTGTTGCCCGGAAACTCAACATCTCGGAGCTGGTGATTGGCCTGACGCTGGTCGGTTTTGGCACATCCATGCCGGAGTTGGTCACCAGCTTGCGGGCAATGGATCAAGGCTCGGTCGGGATCGCGCTCGGTAACGTCGTCGGCTCAAACATCTCGAACAGCCTCCTGATCCTCGGGCTTGCCGCGGTGGTGATGCCGTTGGCGGTCCACCCGCGCGCCGTGGCACGTGACGGAACGGTCATGATCGCGGCGACATTCCTGCTCTGCGCCTTGCTCTGGTTCGACCAGTTTGGTCGAACGACCGGCTTGATCCTGCTCGGCTTGCTGATCGCTTACCTCGCATTTTCCTTGTTCACCGGCACGAAGAGCAATGATCCAGCCGCTGAACTGCACCGGGCCGAAGGTGAAGCTGTCTCAAGCCAGTACGGCCTTGGCATTGGTGTGCTGATCGCATTGGCCGGCCTTGCCGGGGTTATTGCCGGCGCAAGCTTTCTTGTGACGGGCGCCGTAGCCATCGCCCGTTCCTTCGATATCAGTGAAACGATCATTGGTCTGACGATTGTTGCCATCGGCACCAGCCTTCCCGAGCTCGCCACATCGGTTATCGCCGCTTTTCGAAAGCGTTCGGACGTTGCGCTCGGAAACATCATTGGCTCGAGCATCTTCAACATCCTCGGCATTCTCGGTGTCACGGCGCTGGTTCATCCGTTCAGCGTTCGCGGGGACACGACGGCCGCAGCACTTGCGGGCGACCAACCTGTCAGCATCATCTCGTCGGTTGATGCCGGCGCGCTGGTCCTGTCCGCTGGCCTCCTGATGCTGTTCGCCATGACCGGCCGCAAAATCGCACGCTGGGAAGGCGCCGTTTTGCTACTCGGATACGTCCTCTATATGGGACTGACGTTCAATCTCATTCCAACTCTGGAAATCATCCCCAATGGCTGATGACGCAATCTACAAGGGCCTCGGCCAGCTTGGCCAGGCAAGCGCCATTCCGGCAACGCCGGAAGACGCGGTGCTGGAGCGTGTCTCCAATCCGCACGCAGACACATTGTTCCTGACGCGGTTCGTCGCGCCCGAGTTCACGTCGCTCTGCCCGGTGACGGGACAGCCCGACTTCGCGCATCTGGTGATCGATTATGCGCCGGCAAGCTGGCTGGTCGAGTCCAAGAGCCTTAAGCTCTACCTGACCAGCTTCCGCAACCACGGCGCCTTCCATGAGGATTGCACGGTGTCGATCGGAAAACGGATCTTTGGCTTCACCGAAGCGAAGTGGTTGCGCATTTCTGGATACTGGTATCCGCGAGGCGGCATTCCGATTGATGTCTTCTGGCAATCGGGTGCTGTGCCGGAAGGGCTGCACGTCCCGGATACCGGTGTTGCGTCCTATCGCGGACGCGGCTGATCAGGGCGCCGTCCAGCGCGTCACGCGCTCTGGCACAGCGGCCCGCACCCGTTCCGGCGTCGGGGCCCGTGCCGTGCCGAGGTGGACGAAGCCTGCGATGCGTTCACCGCTGCGCAGACCCAGCAAGGCGCCCGCTTCTGCGTCATAAGCCATCCATTCGGTCAGCCAGACACCGGCCCAACCACTGGCATTAGCCGCGAGCAGCAGGTTGTAACAGACGGCGCCCGCAGAAAGCGCCTGCTCCCAAGCCGGCGTGCGCCCATCGTCCACCGGGCTGGAGATGACTGCGACGACGACCGGCGCGCGGGTCATCGATTTCTCCGCCTCTTCGATCTGGGCTTGAGCCGCGCCGCGTGCCCGCAGGATCTGGCCCAGCGCGGCGCCGAACGACTCCCGCGCGCCGCCTTCCAGAACCACGAATCGCCAAGGTCCCAGTTTGCGATGGTCGGGAACACGCGCCGCAACGGTCAGCAGTTCGTCGATCTCGGTTTCGTTCGGTCCCGGATCACCAAGAACCAGCTTGTTGGCAGATTTTCGAAGGGCAAGCAGGGTTCTCGCATCGCTGCTGGGGCGCGCGCCTGCGAGGGGGGCATCGCGAAGGGGAGGGGGCGGAAATCTCTTTGTCATGCGTCTGGGGCATACTGGCACTTGACCGGGGCGGCAACGCGGACCGGGAGCGCGATTGAAATTTTCACGTTTGAGCGCCATGTTACGAGCCGGAAGCTGCAGGAGCCTGCCATGATAGACAATCCCGATATCGGCGCCCCCGCTCCCGTCTGGAAGCGCCTGCGATTTGAGGCGAGCGCCGCGGCCGCGGAAGAGCCTTCGCTGGCCAGCTATCTGAACGCGGCGATCCTGACGCATCTGACGTTGGGAAATGCCCTGTCTTTCCATCTGGCCGAAAAGCTTGCCGGTCCCGCCATGGGGACACAGCAGGTCCGCCAGGTGATCACCGGAATTTATGATAACTCACCCGAACTGATCGCCATCGCTGAAACGGACATGCAGGCGGTTCTGGAACGCGATCCCGCCTGCCGGGGCGTGTTGCAGCCCTTCCTGTTCTTCAAAGGCTATCTCGCCCTTCAGACGCACCGGATCGCGCATCAACTCTGGCGTCTCGGCCGGGAGACGCTCGCTTTCCATTTCCAGAGCCGGGCGTCGGAACTGTTCGATGTGGACATTCACCCGGCCGCGCGGATCGGGAAGGGCGTGATGCTTGACCATGCGTCCGGGATCACCATCGGCGAAACGGCTGTGGTCGGCGACGGTTGCTCGCTGTTGCATGGCGTCACGCTCGGCGGGACGGGCAAGGAAGTCGGCGATCGCCACCCGAAAATCGGACGGGGCGTGCTTCTTTCCGTTGGCGCAAAGATTCTCGGCAACATCACTGTGGGCGACGAAGCCAAGGTCGCTGCGGGCAGCGTGGTGCTGAAAGACGTTCCGGCCTACTGCACGGTTGCCGGCGTGCCGGCGAAGGTTGTGGGTGGCCCGAGCTGTTGCCAGCCCGCGCAGTCGATGGATCAGGGCATTCCAGACCAGGCGTCGATCTGAACGTTGCCAATCGGACCAAACGCCCGCGCAGAGCAAGCGCAGTGATGAGTTGTCGCGGTGTTTTGCTGAAAACCGGGTTCCACTTTTCCGCCCGCCGCCTTAATGTCCGCGCGTGTTGATTAGGTTCAGGAAACTCCATGATAAACAAAGAAGAAACCCTGCGGCTGGAAGCTTATCTCAAGGAGAAGCTGAACCCGGGCCTGCGCCTGCTCGCGCGCGACAAGGCAAACGATTCCCTTGAAGTCTATCTCGGCGCCGAATTCCTCGCCGTCGTCTACAAAGACGAAGACGAAGGCGAAACGTCGTACCAGTTCATGATGACCGTTCTCAAAGAAGACATCATGGGCGGCTGATGCCCGTCATTCCGGGTCGCGGACAGCGGCGCGGCGCAAACGGTCATTGATCGCTTCGCCGAGCCCTTCGTCCGGCACCGGCCCGACGGCGATACTCGCGTAAGACTCATCGAGAGCGCGCAGCATCGAAAACAGGTTCGTCGCGGCTTCGACAAGATCGCCTGTTGGCGAGAGGTTGAGGCCGCCCGACTGGCCCGGACCGAAACAGATATAACCCTCACCCTCTGCCGGTTCGGTCACGTCGAGCCGCAGGCGTGCACGAGGCGCATAATGGGACTTCAGCTGCCCGGGCGCATTGATCGCGTCGGTTGGCGACCGCGCGCGCAAGGAGCGACCGAGCTTTGCCGAGATGGTGGATGTCTCGAGCCCACCCGGACGCAGCAGAACAGGCTCACCGCCTTCGAACCCGATGATCGTCGATTCCAGCCCGACAGCACAGGGGCCCCCGTCGAGGATCAGATCGATCCTGTCACCGAGATCGGCGGCAACGTGCTCGGCACGCGTCGGGCTCACATGGCCTGACCGGTTGGCCGAAGGCGCCACCAGCGGTCCGCCAAAAGCCTCGATCAAAGCCGCCGCCGCATAATGCTTCGGCCAGCGAAGCGCGATTGTGTCCAGCCCGGCACGCGCGAGATCGGAGACGCGGCTTTCGGGATGGGCGGGCAAGACCATTGTCAACGGACCCGGCCAGAAGGCTTCGCCGAGCGTGCGCGCCAGACCCGAGAACTTTGCCTGCTGCTCCGCCATCGCCCAGGACGAGACATGCGCAATCAGAGGGTTGAACCTTGGCCGGCCCTTGGCCTCGTAGATGCGGGCCACAGCTGTTGGGTTGGCCGCGTCCGCGGCGAGGCCATAAACGGTCTCGGTCGGCATGGCCACGAGACCGCCTTCGCTGAGGATTTCGGCGGCGATCGCTATGGTTTCAGGCAGGATGGGCACAATGCGGGCGGTCATCGGCCCGGCATACCATTGCTGCAGCTTCGCACAATCGTGGCGCTCAGGGCTTCTGAGTGGCGGTGCCTGTCACCGTGACCGTCACTTCATCCGCGACCCAGCTGGCGGACGCATCAGATGCCTGTCCGAGGTCCAGCGCTTTCCGGGAAAACACGGCTGAGCCATCGAGCTTTGCCTGGTCGCCTTTAATGTCGAGTGTGAATTGGAGGGGCACGCTCACCGGCTTGCCCTTCAGCGTCAGTGTGGCCGTCGCCTGATAACCGGCGGCTGATGGCTTGAAGCCCGAAAGTTCGACGACGGCTTCAGGATAATCCGCCGTGCTGAACCATTCGCGGGCTTTCAGGCTGTCATCATAAAGCTTCTTGCCTGTCTTCGCAGACCGCGTGTCGACGACCACTCGCACCTTCGCCGCATCGAGCGCGGCGG
>JAIXVM010000304.1 GCA_027482995.1 Hyphomonadaceae bacterium
AGAAATGATCTTGCGATCCATTGAGGGATACTGGAATGCAATCCGCATGACCTTGTGAACATCGTAGACGCGACAATGATTCAGGAATAGCGGGCTTGATTGCCACGACTGCTCGGCAAAAACCACGTCATGTGTCACGATCCGTCCGAGATTGAGGTGGACGACGGGCGAGAGTTCATCATGTGCCGCGACTTTCTCATAGTTCCGCACAATCGAGTCATCAATGTTGAGCAACACGCAGTCGAAGCCTGCGGGTAGTTGTTCTTCGTTGAGCCGCATTGTTGAAATGGCGCAGAAGTCGATCCGGATACCGGCGAAAATCTCCTCAAGAGTCCTGACCTGGAATGCGCCGAAGTCAGAATCTCCGCGCGCGCCTTCTGGAAAACGCGACGCGGCCCGCATAAGCGTTCGGAGTGATTTTTCTTTGAAGAATTCACGAACGGAATTACTGTACATAAGTGCTCGGAAACTCGTACTTTACTTCTGGTTGCGACCGCCGGTGTTGCTGTTTGAAATAAAATATTCGGTAGTCATCTAGGTGTTGTTGATCTGATCTTCGATTGCATTTGCGCACCGAAACTGAGCCGACGCCAGCTTCCGCCAACATCCAAGCCATGTCCGACCACAAGCATGACCTCGCAACTTGCACGATGCAGATCGGCAAAGCCCAAAGTTCTGGCCCGCGTCTCAACCTTTGTACTTCTACCTCTTTTCGAGAGCTACAGGGGCTCAACCAAAGCGCGCCTTAACTAAAGTTAGCCCCCGCAATCTGAAAGTACAGTTTCTCGCCCAATAACCTCCATATCAAATGTAGGAGCAATGCTGCAACAATCGCAAAGGTTGTGAAAGGACATCTAGCGCGCGGTGCTCGGAGCGCCCGCCTGGAGCTTCAAGGCACCTGACAAACGCAATTTATCTCATCAAATGCTCAACTGATCGCTGTTGGTCTTAAGTACAGTTTTCGACCGAAAAAATTCCAAGCCGCCTAGCGGAAGAGCTGGCTCAGCCACCTAAAGGGGAAGCTGGTGATACAATTAAGCCACGGCTGTTGAACTTTATGGAATTTTTTCTGCAATCACCCGGAACAATTACTATAGTTAGGCCTCCCATCAAAAGTTAACGTCTAGTTAAGATCCGTGGGCCGCTCACGGGCGTGTCCACGTGAGATGGCTGAGATCAATCAGCGATGATTCAACGGGGGACTGGTGCAAAACTTCGCTTTCCGCGTCCCTTCATCCAAGAGGACACACAAATGAGATTTATGAAGACAAGCCTTGTCGCACTCACTGCTGGCGGTCTGTTTGCGCTGAACGCACACGCAGATTCGAGCGACACTTTCACCGTACAGGGCAATGTCCCGGTGGTCTGCGTTGCCATCAACAACTCTGTTGCAGATCCTGAAGTGATTGACCTGACGACTTCTGCCGAACAGACGCTCGGCAGCTTTACCTATCAGTGCAACAGCGCTGCCGGCTTTACGCGGACCATCAGCTCCGCCAGCGGCGGTTTCCTGGTCAACGGTTCGCAGCAGATTCCATACAACGTCGCCAGCGGTGGCGGTTCGGGTCTGGGCTTCGCAGCAACCCAGCTGACGGCACCAATCGTCACGAGCCTTGGTGGCTCGACAGCCTTCATCGCAGGCCAGACCGGTTCGTTCCGGGTTAGCGTTTCGGGCTCCACAGCAGGTCTCTTCGCCGGCACCTACGCCGACGACGTGACGCTGGCCGTCACGGCAAACTGATCCGGCTCCGCCGATTTACAATCTGGGCCGGGTCATCTGATCCGGCCCTGACCAGTTGTAGATTGATAGGTGAAATGTGGCACCATCCCAGATGATCCGCCTTGTAACGTTCGTGAGCGCCCTGCTTTGCGTGGCCGGAGCCGCCGAGGCTTTCAAGTTGACGCCGATGCGTTACGTGCTTGAGCCGAGTGGTCCAGGAGCCGAGATCACGCTTCGTCTTGAAAACACCTACCCTGTGGACCTACCGGTAGAAGTGGAAGTCTTCAAAAGGACCGTCGGAGAAGACGGCAAAGAGGTGCGCACTTCGGGCGAAGCCGATTTTCTTGTGTTTCCTCCCCAAAGTTTGGTGCCTCAGGGGGCTGAGCAGGCATTCCGGGTCCGCTATACTGGGTCGCCCAGTATAACCGAAATGCAGAGCTATGTGGTGGTTGTTCGCCAGCTTTCCATTCGGGACCCGCAGATCGGCTCCGGCGTGGAAGTGATGCTGGCTCTTGGCACCGCAGCCTACGTTTCGCCGCAGGGCGCGACCGCAAACCTTTCGCTCAGCGTTGCCGAGCAAGCGCCCCAGAACGGCAAGGCATCGATCTGGGTAAAGAATAGCGGAAACGCCTATGGTTATGTTGACCGCTTCAACATCGCCTTGACCACAGAAGATGGCACATCCGCAACTGTTCCGTCTACAGAGTTTGCCGCTGGCCTCGAATCCCCACTCGTTATGCCGGGTTCACGCCGCAAGCTGGAAGTTCCGGTTCCGGAAACCCTTGCCGGCCGCTCGATCGTGTCGGCCAGCATTGCCCCCAGCGGCGACTGAACCCGGACCCAGAACTCGTGAAATGGCGGATCGCGTTTTTCCTGTCTGCAGCCACCTGGAGTTCAGGACTGGAGGCAACAGCCAACGAGCTGACCACCGCGAGTCAGCGACTTGAACTGACATTCCCTGTCTCGGTGAACGGACGGCCGTCAGGAAGTGTGCTGGCGGATATCGACATCGGGTCCGAGCCAAATGTGGACACCGGGCAGCTTTTCAGCCTGCTTACAGAATTCATCGACCCAGCGGCGCTCGCCGAGATGTCCGCGCGGCTTTCGAAGGCGAACCGGGCCTCCATATCCGAACTGCAGTCAGCAGGCCTCGATATTGCCTACAACCCGCAAGCGTTGCGCCTCGAAGTGCGCGCAAGCGAAGCTCAAATGCGGCAGCAAATCCTCTCCCTCTCATCTGTGCGGCGCTCCGACCCGTCGGAATTCTCGCCGCCTTCACGTGCAGCCTTGGGCATAACCGCGTCTCTGCTGGCCGAATACCGTCACAGCTCGCCATTTGGTGACGAAGGCATGCAACCGCTGGAAGGCATTGCGCAAGGCTTTGTGAACATTGGCGGGTTCGAAGGCCTGACACTCGACTTCGACACCCGCATCGATCGGGAAGGCACACTGGTCCGCAACAGTGTCGTCCTGTCAAAAGACGACTTCAAAGCCGGAACCCGCATCGCAGCGGGCGATATAGACCCGCTCGTTACCGGCTTTCAATCCTCACCCAGTCTCGGAGGAATTTCCTACAGCCGACAATTGGGCACGATTCAGCCGTTTCGGGATGTGCGCCCGACAGGCCAGCAAGGCTTGTTCCTGGAACGCGATGCGATTGTCGACATTGTCATTGACGGTATCATCGTCCGCACCCTGAGCTTGCCGGCGGGCCGATACGAGATCCGCGACTTTCCATTCATTGACGCCTCCGCTGACGTGGAGTTTTATGTGGATGACGGCTCAGGCCGGCAACAAGTCGGACGATTGTCGCTTTTCAACGCCGATAATCTGCTTGAGCCGGGCTTGAGCGTCTTCTCCGCCAACCTGGGTTTCCTGTCCGAAACCCGAACGCCTGACGAGCAGTATGACGGTGACCTTGCATTCACAGGGTTCTACGAACGCGGCTTGACGCCGAATCTGACCTTGGGCGCCAACCTTCAGGCGACAATTAGTGAAGCAACGATCGGCGTGCGCGCCGCCACCAGTTCGAGGTTCGGTCGCTTGTCGGTTGATCTGGCAGGCAGCACATCCGACTTGGCAGGCGCGCAAGTAACTGGATACGCGTTCTCCGCCAACTATCGGTCGCTCTTTGATATCGCGTCAACGACGCGCGCCAGCTTCGAACTTGTCGCCAATCAGTACTCGGAGAATTTTTCCACACTGTCTGACGATCTAGCCATTCAGCCGAGGGCATGGGATGTTGCGGCGCGGGTCAGCGTACAATTGCCTGCTGCCACGAATGTCACGATCGGCGGCCGGATGTCACAAGGCCGCCAGAGTGTGCCGGATGAGCAACTTTACGATATCTCGCTGAGCAAGATATTTGGCCGCATCAACACCTTCACGAGCGTTGGATATGACAACATCACCGGCGAGGTCACGGGACGGATCGGCCTAAGCCTGCGCTGGGGAGACCGCATTGCGGCACGCAGCAGCTACAACAGCCGGACGGAAACTTTAAACATTGAAGCTGAACGCCTGCCTAGGCTGCAGGCCCGCGATCTGAGCGGCAGAATCGGCTATGAGCAACGCAGCTCCGCCGACCTCGTCTCAGGTGATTTGCTGTACCGGGGAAACCGCATTGAAGGGAGTCTGCGCCACACTTACGCGCTCGATAACCGCCCCGGAATGCCGACTGAGCAGATATCCACCGCCCGACTGTCATCCGGCCTCGGCGTGACGCCCGGAGGATGGGCATTCGGGCGGCGCGCTGATGAAGGCTTTGCGATCTTCAAGCCTCACAAATCCTTGAAGGGGCGCGACATCGACCTCGAAGCTGCATATGCGCGCGGCGCCATCGCACAGATTGACCGTTGGGGCGCGGTGGCTGTTCCGCTGTTGCAGCCATACGTGCCTCAATCGATCAAGGTGGAAGTCAGCGACCTGCCGCTGGGATACAATATAGGTGCCGGGGAGTTCGAAGTTTTGCCGGGCGCGGGCTCGGGTTACAACTTTACCGTCGGCTCTGCCGCGTCTTACACTGTTGTGGGTGTGCTCGCGATGGAGGGCCGCGACCTCTACCTGAAGAGTGGCACTCTGACTTCGCTCGACACCGGGGAGACGACGGCCTTCTTCACCAATCGAACGGGCCGGTTCGTCGTAGAGCGTATTTCGCCGGGAGAGTATTCCCTGAAGATCACCGGTGTCGAAGCAGCAGCAACTATTTCGGTTCTGGAAAGTGAGGTTACCTATGTCGATCTGGGCAATATCGTCCTGCGCTAGTTCCCTGTTGGCGGCCAGTCTGTTCCTGCTGGCCTTGCCTGCTCACTCGGAAACGGCTTGCAATCTGGAAATCCGCCGGGTCGATGCGCCGTCGGTGACGATTGATCCGTTTGACCGTCGCCAGAAATCGGCGCTGATCACCGTCGAAGTTTTCAACGCCGGGAACGAGGTGTGCGACGGCGTCGTCGAGCTCACTGACCCGACTGCGGGACAGGCGGGCCAGACCTGGCGCCAGGGAGTCGGTCTTGAGTTCTTCGAAAAGTCGAGAACGACGCCGGCTTCGACGGGGTCGCTCGCGATCCAGTCAGCGCGCATCGATCCGGGTACGGCGCGGACATACAGCTTTACACCGCAGCTTTTATTTCGCGACGCGCCAGCGCGCGGCGGCCGCCTTTTTGAAATGACCGCTTCACTCGTCGGCGATGGTTATGGTGCCGCCAAGTC
>JAIXVM010000026.1 GCA_027482995.1 Hyphomonadaceae bacterium
ATACCGGGAGAGGGGCCCGGGCCGGTGTGGATCATGTTGTCCTCGAACCAGGAAAAGGGGCGTTCTTCCGAGGGATCGTTCGGTACCGTCGGCGAGAGGCGTGCGTCGATCGGCGAGCCCATGAAGGTCATCGACGCTGGCAGCGCCGCGTCGTCCTCCTCGGCCATCATGGAGATGGCGGCGAGCACGGGCGGGCCCGGCTGGCAAACGGCGAGCACGTGCGCGCCGCCGCCCAGATGCGTGAGCATCTTGCGGATATGGTCGATGTAATCATCGAGATCGAACCGTCCGAGCCAGACCGGCGCCATGCGCGCATCCGACCAGTCGGTGATGTAGACATCATGCGTTTCGAGGAAGCCTTCGACCGTGCCGCGCAGCAGCGTCGCGTAGTGGCCGGACAGCGGCGCGACAATCAGCATGCGCGGGAGCGGCGCGGCGCCGGGGCGGCGGCAGGAGGCGAGAACGTCCGCATCTTTCTTGAAATGGACAAGACCGACCCAGGGCGAGCGCCAGGCGACGGTGGGCGTGACGGGAACGGTGACGCTGTTGATCCGCACCGAGTCGATGCGCCATTCCGGCTTGCCGTAATAGCGGGTCGCGCTTTCGAAGACGTCGGCCATCGCGGCCAGCGACTTGCCGTAGCTCGTTTTGCCCATCGGGTTGAGCGGCGAGGCCAGCGCGGCGCGCCCGGCTTTCGCGGCCAGCCGCATCGGCGCCATCGCCACCCGGTTCATTTCGACAAGGGAATAGAGCATCGCGTGACATACCCTTCATGCTGCACTGCAACGTAAACACGGCGAGTGCGTTCCGGCAATGGCACTCGCCAGCCGGGCGCATTTTTTGAGGGTTAATCCAATGTGTTGATGAAGCACTAAATTTTGCCTTTGGAACTCATCGCCCGGACAGGCCTTGCTGCTAAAAACCGGAGGAATTGCACCCATCAGGAGGAAATCGAGATGTTCTTGGACTGTCGACCGAACCCTCATGATGGCGGCCGCATGACGAGGGCCCTGGTCTACGAAAAGACACCGGGCACCCATTTCGCGATCGATGCCGAGGCGCTGCACCGCAAGCCGGAGCTGCTGAAACCGTTCGGGCGTTGGCTGCATGTCCGCATGCGCGTGCTCGACACCGCTGCCTACATGATCTGCCTTCTGGGCGTGCTGGCGGTTCCGGCCGTGCACTGGTGGACCGCCGCAGCCGGACTGGCGATCTGCGTGCTGATGCTGGCGGCGAACCGCAAGACCGCGGGGCGCCTTGCCCGGTCAGCGGCCGACCGTTCGACCGAAGCCTTCCGGCGCCTGCACGAGATGGGCTGTCTCTGGCTGGTGAAGGCCTAAAGGCCGATCAGACCGAGCACACCGGCGGCCAGCGCGGCCACGGTGAACATCAGGAACAAGCTGACCGAGGCGCCGCGCTGCTCCTTGCGCTTGGTCCGCACGCCGGGCGCGTTCTTGCCCTCTTTGGGGGCCAGCATCATGCGCGTTGCATAGAAGCCGAAGGCCGAAACAAGCGCCACGATACCCGCAATTAGGCTGCCGCCGCCGATAAACAGGCCGCCGGCCACCACCATCATGAACCCGGCCTGCGGGCTGGTGCGATGGATCAGTTCGCGGACGTGATTGTCGGCCCGCGCGCCGGTCAGTTTGTCGAAACTGCAGTTCGGCGAGACGATCGCCGCAACCCAGGAGGCTCCGAGGACGAGCGCTGTGGCCATCAGGCCGAGATTGTTGAGCAGGGACACAAGGCTTTCAGGCATAGCTGATTATCGGCGGATTCGCGCCGGGACGGAAAGAGCCTAAAACACCGGGGGTTCAGAAGCGGGTGGTGAGGCTGAGCACGGCATTGAGGCGGCCCTCGCCGCCAAAATCCTTGAGCGCGCCGGCGGGCTCCAGCCAAGTCAGTTCACCATTGAGATCCCAGCGGGCAGACGGTGCCCAGCGCCCTTTGAGGATGGCTCCGTAGAGGATCGGGCCGTCTCCGGGCGCGCCCGGAGGCAGGTAGGCGGCCGCTCCGCCGGGCGCCCCGATACCGGCGGTGTCCGAGGCCCGCCAGCTGACCTCGCCGCCAATCGACAGGCGCAGGTCCGGCGCCGCATCGAAGGAAATATCGGGATAGACGCCGATCACGTTGGTGGCGGCATAGTCCCCCGTGCGGCCGAGATAGCCCATGATCGGAGCGAGCGTGGCCCAGGTTTCGCGCTCGGGCGTCGCCGCATCATCCCCGGATGCGCCGTCAATCCGCAGGGTCAAGGCAGGATTGAGCGGCGCGTCCAGCTTGCGGATGACTTCGGTAGCGAAGGCCCAGCTAGAAATGTCAGCGCCCCGCGCCTCGCCAGTCTGGACCCCGGCCTCGGCGGAGACCGTCCACGGACCGGATTTGCGCGCGCCGCGGGCGATCCAGCTGGTGCGTTCCTCAGGCCCGAGCCGGCGCGGGAAGGCGCCGATATCGGTTTCCTGGTGCAGGATGAAGGCGCCGAAATCATAGCCGGGGAGCGCGTCGAACGTGCGCTCGTAGAAGAGGCCCGTGACCGTTTCGCCGCCGAGATCGCGGGGCTCCAGCACGCCGGGCCCGGTCAGGAACCGCTCCCCATGGAAGAGCTGCGCGCGCACCGGGCCGGACTTGTAGCGAAGCGCAGCCGCGTCATGGACGAGCTGGTAGTTGAAGATATCGACCGGGAAGAGCAGCCGCGAGGAAGACTTGTAGAGGTCCTGCCGGCCGAGGCGGAGCGAGGTTTCGGGCGTCAGCGTGATGTCGGCAAAGGCGCGCTGCACGGCGAACTCGGCCTCGTCGAAGATGCGCGGCACGTCCCGCCCCTGCTGGCCCCAGCTGCCGGCCTGAACGAAGAGGCGCAGGTTGGGGCCCAGCTCGGCATTCGCATGCACAAGGCCGCGGAAATTGACGGCGGTGACAGCGTCCAGATTGCCGATCCCGAATTCCGGGGGATCGCGCGTTTCGGCGCGGACGCGGCCTTCGCCGCCGAGGGTGAGTCGCCAGGTGCCGTTCGGTCCGAAGGGCAGGTTCTTGAGGGGCGGCGCTTCTTCATCGGCCGCATCGACCCAGCGCCAGTCTTCAAGCCACCGGTCGGGCTTCAGCGTAGACTTCGCCGTTGGCGGCGTGGAAGGCGCCTGGGCGAGGGCGGCAGACGCCAGAACACCGGCCAGCACGCAGGAGAGAGACAGGTGTAATTGCATGTTTCGGTTTCCTGCGGGGAGGCGCGTCATGTGCGGATCAGTCGGCGAGAGTTGTGATGACGGTGCCCAGAAGCGCGCGAAGGTCCGCGTTGGCGGCGCTGCCGATGGCGGCTTCGAGGCCAGCCTGCGCGGACTTCCATTTCGGGATGCCTTCGGCCTGCAGCCGCGCGCCTTCCCCGGTCAGGCGCACACGCCGCGTCCGGCGGTCCTCTGTGTCGACGAGCGTCTCAACCAGTCCGCGCGCAATCAGTGGCCGGAGGAGGCGCGACACGGTGGAGGGGTCCATGATGTTACGGGTCGCGAGTTCCATCAGCGTCAGGCCGGGCGATGAGCGGATCTGCGAGAGCAGGCTGAACTGGCCAATGGTCAGGCCGAGGGGCGCGAGCGCCGCATCGTAGAGACGGTGTACCCTTCGTGTGGCCTGAGACAGGGCGCGGCAGGTGCAGACCGTCATGGAAACCAGACCCAAAAGCTCTGGGCTCAGACTATGCTCATTACATGTAATTGCAACTAGTCAGCTCCAACGTGCCTCCATGAACGTGTAGTCGCCGGGCGCGCGAGAGCGTTGGCGATCAGCGAACCTGTATGCAATCTCACGCGGCAGGAGGCGAAGCCGCAGAATGTCCTACAGGTTCAAGGCCAGTGATGCGTCCATGACGGACGGCCTGCGGCGGATCGCGGCGGAAGAATTCGCAATGATCGCGGCCGCGCGCACGGACCGTGCGCTGGCGCCGGAACGCAAGGTCCACGAGGCCCGCAAAGCCACGAAACGGCTGCGCGCGCTGGTTCGCCTCGCGGGGCCGGTGTTTCCAGAGGCACGGCAGGAGATTGCGGCCTTGCGAGACGCGGCGGGGCTGCTGTCCGCGCTGCGCGACCGCGGCGCGCTGGTCGAAGCGATGGACACGCTGACGCTGCCGGATGCCCCGGCCGCAGGGCTTCGCGCCGCGCTGGATACGGACCGCGCCGTCAGCCGGACAGAGATCAAACGCCTGCTGACAGAGTTCAGCGCGCGGATTGGCACCATCGAAACGCGGGCGCTCGCATGGACCTTGACCGAGGATGGCTGGGGCGCACTCTCGCCCGGCCTCGAGCGCAGCTACCGGCGCCTTGTGCGTGCGCAGGCTGGCGCGCGGCAGACGAAAGCCGAGGACGACGTGCATGACTGGCGCAAGCGCGCGAAAGATCACTGGTATCACACAATGCTCCTGCGCGGCGCCTTCCCGCCCGTGATGGACGGATATGCCAAGGCGGCCGAGCAGGTTTGCAATGACCTCGGCGACTGGCGTGATCTCGGCCTGCTGGAACAGGCGGCCGCGAAAGTTCCGGCCCACCTGCTGTCTAAGGCCGACGCCGAGGTAGCGGGGGATGTGATCACCCGGTCCCGCCGCCGCGCCTTACGGCGGGCCCTGCGGACGGCGCGTCGCCTGACATCCGAGACGCCCGACGCCTATACCGCGCGCCTCATGGCCTGGTGGAAGCTTTCGCACTGAACCTGAAAGCAAACAGGCCGCAGCGTTCTGCTGCGGCCTGTCGTTATCTGTGTACGGAGTGTCCGTATCAGAAGGCGTAGCGTGCGATCACCTGGAAGACCGGACCGGCTTCTTCGGTTTCGAGTTCGTACTCGTCGAAGCTGCGATCAATCTGGTCTTCGATCGTGGTGAACTTGTTGAACACTTCGTCTTTCGAGCCGTTCAGCAGGTTCGAGCCAACGCCGCGGATGGTGAAGCGGTCGCCGAAGCGTTTCTCGAGGAAGATTTCAAGGTCCGCGCCGTAGGACGTGGTGATCTCTTCGCCGATGACGCGGCCATAGGCGTCGCCTTGCTTGCGATAGGTCGCCCCGAAGGCGGCATCCAGCGACGTCACATCGTGGATGAAGCCGAAGTTGTAGACGAACTCCGACTGGTCGTTGAAGCGGCGCGAGCCGAACACGTCGTCGATTTCGCTGTCGAGCAGCGAGACGTTCGCAAACACGCCGGTGTCCGGCAGGCCGAACGAGGTCAGCGGCGTCGAGAGATCGAACTCGATCCCGTATACCTTGCCGTCGCCGGTGTTCTGCGGCTGCAGCACGAACGTGCCCGTACCTTCCGAACCGACAACGCCGGTATTGGCCACTTCGATCAGGTCCGAGATGTCGCGGTAGAAGACGTTGACGCCGAACACGCCCTGTTTTCCGAGGCGGCGCTCATAGCCGGCGTCGACACCCCAGGCGCTTTCCGGCTCGAGATCCGGATTGCCGAGCAGGTCGTTGTCACCGAGTTCGGCCTCGAGAAGGGCCGGAGAGATGAAGTTGAAGTTCGGGCGGCGAACCGTCCGGGCAGCCGACAGCGTGATCCGGTCAACATCTGTCAGGTCATACTTGAGGTGGGCCGACGGGAGGAAGAAGGCGAAGTCGTTCGACGTCACCCGGTCAGCCGCAGCGACCGTCTCGTCGGTGACCGTGACGTCGGTGGTTTCGTAACGCAGGCCGGCTTCCCAGGCGATGGCACCGCTCTCGCCGTTGAGCACAGCAAAGCCATCAAGGCGTTCTTCTTCGATCGTGCTGACGCCGCCGGTGACCGGCGCAAGGTTCGTCCACGGAATACGCGAGACTTCCGGATTGTTCGTGAACTGATTCCAGGCGTTGCGCTGCGCGACGGTGGTGTTGAAGCGGTTGCGCTGCGTCAGGATGTTCGTGTCACGATCCTTGTTCTGATAGAACAGGCCGACTTCGAATTCCGTTGAGCCTTCCGATTCGAACTCGTGAACGATCTCGCCGAACAGTTCTTCGTCGATGATGCCGGTGGTCGTCAGGTCGCCCGTATAGCGCGGCGTTGTGCGGTCGAAATCGATTTCGTCTTCGGTCTCGTAGCGAGCTTCATCGAAGCTGGCGAAGCCGAGCTTCACTTCGGTTTCGCCGAGCGACCATTCCTGCTCGGCGACAGCGCGCAGCGAATAGTTTTCCTGGTCGATTTCAGCGACGTTGGCGTTGTCGGTCAGCAGGTTGCCGCCGCCAGCGCGCCGAACGGGGCCGGTGATCGCCGTCGGGTCGTTGTACTCGAACGAGCGCTCGTCTTCCGTGCGGTCGGTCTTTACGTAGAAGCCCGACAGGCTGAAATCAAGGCCTTCGTCCGACTCGATCGTGTAATCGGCGTTGAACGAATAGTCGGTGCCGTCGCGCGTGTCGGTCTGGTCTTCGCGATTGTCGAAATCGTCAACCCGGTAGGTCGGGTTGTTTTCCGGGCTGTCGCCGAAGCGGAGCGATTTCTTGATCTTCGGGTTGTAACGACCCTGCAGGTTTGCACCGAGCAGGATACGGCCCGGGCCAAGCTCGCCGCCATAAACGCCGCCGAGCGATTCCTTGAACTCGCCGTCATCGAAGCGCAGGGCGCCGACGCGGATGTAACCACCATCGAGCTCGTAGCCGTCGCGCAGCACGATGTTCAGTGTACCTGCAACAGCGTCACCCGAGCGGCGGGCTGACGAGGAGCGCACGATTTCGACGCGGTCGATCAGTTCGGCCGGAATACGGTCGAGGAAGAACGAGCGGTCAGAGTTGCTGCCGGGGACTTTCTCGCCGTTGATGAGGATTTGCGTATAGCCGGGATCAAGGCCGCGCAGGCGGGCGCCGTCGCTCTCGATCACGTCGGAAAGGAAAGTGACCGACGGCACGCGCTTCAGG
>JAIXVM010000035.1 GCA_027482995.1 Hyphomonadaceae bacterium
AGTTGGTCGAGGTCGCTTCGCCCTTCTGGTGGTTGCGGTAATGGCGCGTGACGGTGCCGTGGGCCGCTTCGGCCTCGACGGTATTGCCATCGGGCGAGAGCAGCACGGAGGTCATCAGGCCGAGCGAGCCGTAACCTTGGGCGACGGTGTCGGACTGCACGTCGCCGTCATAGTTCTTGCAGGCCCAGACGTATCCGCCCGACCATTTCATGCACGAGGCGACCATGTCGTCGATCAGGCGGTGTTCGTAGGTGCCTTTGAAGGGCGCGAACTTGGCCTTGAACTCGGCGTCCCACATGTCCTGGAAGATGTCCTTGAAGCGGCCGTCATAGGCTTTCAGGATCGTGTTCTTGGTCGAGAGGTAGACGGGCATTTCGCGCTGCAGGCCGTAATTGAAGCAGGCGCGGGCGAAGTCGCGGATCGACTCGTCGACGTTGTACATGCCCATCGCGATACCGGCGTCCGGGAAGTCATAGACTTCCTTCTCGATGACCTGTCCGTCGGCGCCTTCCCATTTCATGGTCAGCTTGCCCTTACCGGGCACCAAGAAGTCGGTCGCGCGGTACTGGTCGCCGAACGCGTGGCGGCCGATGATGACCGGCTTCGTCCAGCCGGGCACAAGGCGCGGGATGTTTGAGATGACAATCGGCTCGCGGAAGACAACGCCGCCGAGGATGTTGCGGATGGTGCCGTTGGGCGACTTCCACATCTTCTTGAGGCCGAATTCCTCGACGCGTTGCTCGTCCGGGGTGATCGTGGCGCACTTGACGGCAACGCCGTACTTTTTGGTGGCCTCGGCCGCGTCGATGGTGATCTGATCGTTGGTCTCGTCGCGTTTCTGGATGCCGAGATCGAAGTATTTCAGGTCGATGTCGAGATACGGAAAGATCAGCTTGTCCTTGATCACCTGCCAGATGATCCGGGTCATTTCATCCCCGTCCATATCCACAACCGGGTTTTTGACCTTGATCTTCGACATATTCTGGAATCCTTGCGTTTCACCGTTTGGAGCGCGCTATAGCAGAATGCGTTCCGGCGTCAAAAAGGGCATTGCCCTCTGCGGGCAAACGACGCCCCACCCAGCCACCGGCCCGGAGAGTGCCCGCATGAACCGCTTGAAAAACCTCGCCGTGACGCTGATCGGTTTCAGCTTCGTGGCGATGGGCATTTTTCTTCTGTTCAACGCGGAGACTGAAGACGACCTGCTGATGGCGGCCATGTGTACGCTGTTCTTTGCGGCGGTCGGCCTGATCGGGCTGCTGGAGCTGTTGCCAGCGAGCCTGCCGCGCAAACAGGCGGACGGGCGGATCATCGTTGCGCCGTCACGCTTCCGCGCAGGGATCTTCGCCTTTGGCGGGCTGGCCTTTCTCGTTATGGGCATCGTCATGCCGCTGCGAATGTCGGAGACGGGGTTCTCGATCAAGTTGCTGCTCGGAGCGCTGGCGGCGCCGTTCGGCCTCGTTGTGCTGGTGTTTGCCGCGCGGCAGATGTTTGAGGGCGGGCCGATGTATATTCTGGACGAGACCGGCATCGAGAGCCGTTCCGGCATCAAATGGCGCCTCGACTGGACGGATATTGACCAGATCTCGCTTGGCCGCGCGGGAATCAGTGCCTGGCTCATGTTTGAGACGAAGCCGCACGTACCCGATCCGCCGAGCCGGGCGGCGCGGCTTAATCGGCGGTTCAACATGCCGCCGTATGCGATTGCTCCGGGCACAAGTGGGGTGAACTTTGATGCACTGGCCGATGCGGTTGTGACGCTTTGGGAAGCCCATCGAGACCCGGCGGTGGGTGCATGATCTCGGCGCCCGCAATCCTTCTGCACACGCCGCAGCTGGGCGAGAATATCGGCGCGGCCGCGCGGGTGATGCTGAACTTCGGGCTGACGGACTTGCGGCTGGTTTCGCCCCGGGATGGGTGGCCGAGCGCGTCGGCGGAGGCGATGTCAGCGGGCGCGCTGGGGTCAGGCGTTGAGGTCACCGTATTCGGAACGCTCGAAGCGGCGATTTCGGACCTGACCTTTGCCGTCGCCACGACGGCGCGACCACGAGGCATGGAGAAGCCGGTGATGGACGCGGTGGGCGCTGTCGCGGCACTGCGCGAGCGGGGCGGGCGTTGCGGTGTGCTGTTCGGGGGCGAGAAGTCCGGTCTGCCGAATGAGGCCGTGGCGCTGTGCGATGCGATCCTGACGTATCCGGTGAACCCCGGCTTTGCGTCGCTGAATCTCGCCCAGGCGGTGGGTGTGTTCTGCCACCAGTGGGGCGCGGGCGAAGGGCTCGGCGGCCGGTTTGAGGGCAAGGACGAAGGCGTCGGCGCACCGGCGAGCCGCGACGAAGTGATCGGCCTGTTCGAGCATTTCGAAAGCGAACTGGAACGCGCGGGCTATTTCTACCCGCCGGAAAAGACGCCGGTGATGATCAACAACCTGCGTAACGCGCTGATCCGCGCGCAGTGGACTCAGCAGGAAGTGCAGACGTTCCGGGGCGCGATCAAGGCGCTGTCACTGGGGCGCGGGAAAGCGCGCGTGACGCGGGAGGAATAGAAGGCAAAAGCCCCTCACCGAGGGTGAGGGGCTCCAGGCGCTTACTTGCCCTTCCAGACCGGGGCGCGTTTCTCGATGAAGGCTTTTGGGCCTTCACGGTAGTCCTCGGTGTTGATGATGCTGGCGAAGGCGGTGCCGGAAGCTTTCCAGAGTTCGTCATCGGTCTTTGCGGTCGCTTCGATGGCAACGGCGCGGCTGGCGGCGACGGCGAGCGGGGCGTTGGCCGTGATGCGGGCTGCGAGCTTCATCGCTTCGTCCATCACCTGCGCCTCGGGGACGACCTTGTTGACCATGCCGAGTTCGTAGGCGCGCTGCGAGGAGAGCGGATCGCCGGTGAGGATCACTTCGAGGGCAACGGCCTTGCCGATCACGCGCGGCAGGCGGAACAGGCCGCCGGCGCCGGCGACCAGGGAGCGCTTCACTTCCGGCAGGCCGAAATTCGTGTCGTCTGCCGCGATGATCATGTCGCAGGAAAGGGCGACCTCGGTGCCGCCCGCGAGGGCCGAGCCGGTGATCGCGGCGATCAGCGGCTTGGTGCGCTCGCGCCGGGCGATGCCGGCGAAGCCGCCTTTCTTGGTAGACAGGGCGCCGCCATTGCCGGCCGAGATTTCTTTCAGGTCCGCGCCGGCACAGAACGCCTTGCCGACGGCGGTGAGGATGCCGACCCAGACTTCAGGGTCTGATTCCATCTGGTCGAGCGCGGCTTCCATCGTCGCGGCCATCTCGCCATTGATGGCGTTGCGGGCTTCCGGACGGTTCATCGTGATGATCGCGACGTTACCTTTTTTGACGTACTCGACGGGCATGGGGCATTCCTCCTCAGGGGTTTCTTGAGGGAGAGCTAAGAGGCCTTCCGCAACGTCGCGCAAGCGCCCCTCTTGCCGGACGCTGGGTCAGGGGTTTGAGATAGCGCCATGAAACTTGATCTTGATCCCGAATACGAAGCCTTTCGTGCGGACGTCTCCGAGACGCTGACGAAGAACCGCCATCTCGCGCCCACGTCCGACGACAAAGGCTATAAGAATCCGAGGCGCATTGCCTGGCAGAAGCTGCTGATCGAGCACGGCCTCGCCGCGCGGACGATCCCCAAGGCCTATGGCGGGTATGGCGGCGAACCGGATATCCTGAAGGCGCGCATCATCGCCGAGGAATTTGCGCGCAGCCGCGTGCAGGGGCCGATGCAGGGGCAGGGCATTTCTATGCTGGTGCCGACGCTGCTGGAGCTCGGCACCGAGGCTCAGAAACAGGCCTATATCCGCCCGACCATCGAAGGCGAAATGATCTGGTGCCAGGGCTATTCGGAGCCGGGCGCGGGATCGGACCTTGCGGCGCTGCGCACCTCGGCAGTCGAGGACGGCGATCATTATGTGATCAACGGCTCGAAGATCTGGACCTCGACAGCGAAGCAGGCCGACATGATTTTCTGCCTCGTTCGGACGGACCCGGCCGCGAAAAAGCATGAGGGGATCACCTATATCACCTTCCCGATGTCCACGCCGGGAATCGAAGTGCGCCCGCTGGTCGACATGACCGGCACGGCGAACTTCAACGAAGTGTTTTTCACGAATGTCCGTGTGCCAAAGAGCGGCGTGATCTACCAGCCGAACAAGGGCTGGCAGGTGGCGAATGCCACGCTGACGCATGAACGCGGCATGCTGGGCGATCCGAATGCGACAAAGGCACGGTTCCTTGAGCTTGTGACCCTGATGAAGACGGAGAGCGTGAACGGGCAACCGTTGATCGCCAATCCGTTGCTGCGTGACCGGCTGATGCGGCTGCAGGCGGAGGTCTACGCGATGCAGGCGAACGGACTGCGCATCACGACGAGCCGACTGAAGGGCGAGCAGGCTGGGATCGCGGGACTGATCGTCAAGCTGAATGGCTGCGACCTGAACCACGAGATTGCGCGCCTTGCGATCGACGCGCTGGGAGAGCTCGGCATTTTGTATGAGGATGGTGATCATCTGCGGGCGGACGGCAGCTGGCAGTGGCGCTACATGTACGACCTCGGCCTGATCATCGGCGGCGGAACGGCGCAAATCCAGAAGAACATCATTGCGG
>JAIXVM010000008.1 GCA_027482995.1 Hyphomonadaceae bacterium
ACGCTGCCGGATGGCTGCGTGGACCTCGTGTTCGCCGATCCGCCGTACAATCTGCAACTTGGTGGTGGCCTCACGCGTCCGGACCAGTCGGTTGTCGATGGCGTCGATGACGAATGGGACAAGTTTGCCAGCTTTGATGACTATGATCTGTTCACGCATCAATGGCTCGCCGAATGCCAGCGCGTCCTGAAAGATGATGGCGCCATCTGGGTCATCGGTTCCTACCACAATATCTTCCGTGTTGGGACGGTTCTTCAGGACCAGGGCTTCTGGATCCAGAATGACGTGATCTGGCTGAAGACCAACCCGATGCCGAACTTCAAGGGCACCCGCTTCCAGAACGCGCATGAAACGCTGATCTGGGCCGGCAAGTCCCGCGACGCGCGCGTCACGTTCAACTATGATGCCCTGAAGACATTCAACGAAGACAAGCAGATGCGCTCCGACTGGATCATCCCGCTCTGCACGGGCGGTGAGCGTCTGAAGGATGAGAACGGCCGCAAGGCGCATCCGACCCAGAAGCCGGAATCGCTGCTCCACCGCGTCCTGCTGGCGACGACCAATCCGGGTGATCTCGTGCTCGATCCCTTCTCGGGTACCGGCACCACCGCAGCTGCCGCCAAACGCCTCGGCCGCAACTATATCGGGCTTGAGCGCGACGAGTCCTACGTGCGCCTCTCCCGTGCGCGCCTCAAGGCGATTGAGCCGCTCGACACCGAGACCCTCGAAACCGAGCGCAGCAAGAAGTCGCTTGCCCGCGTGCCGTTCGGCGCGTTGATCGATACCGGCTGGCTCAAACCAGGCGACCGGCTCTTCAGCCCCCAGCGCCGCCACCAGGCGCGTATTCGCATCGACGGTTCGCTGACCACAGGCGCAGTTTCCGGCTCCATCCACCGTCTTGGCGCGCATGTGCAGCAAGCGCCTGCCTGCAATGGCTGGACCTATTGGCACTACGAAACCGACAAGCGCGATCTTGCGCCGATCGATCTGCTCCGGCGGCGCTACCGCGACGAAATGGGCCTGAACTAGGGTTCAGCTATAGGCCGTCAGCACTTCGTCGATGGCCTTTTCCAGATCCTTCAGTGTCGCCACGTGACTCATCTGTGCACAGAAGGGTTCATAGCGCGGGATCACGCTGTCGCCGGTGCCCCAAAGGGGGCGACCTTCGGGGTTGAGCCAGATGATCCGTTTCGCTCGGCCTGCGAAATCGCGGAACAGGTCAAGGCGCGGGTCGCCATAGTTCGAGCGGCCATCCCCCAGGATGATGATCGTTGTGCGCCGGTCGATCTTGTTTTCATGCTCGAGCTTGAAGTCCGAAAAGGCCTGCCCGTAACTCGTGGAGCCGAGCCCCATTTCGCGCAGGATTTTCTTGATGGCGGCGTCAAACTCGTTGTTCTCGAGGATTTCGTCCACGCACTTCAACCGATAGGAAAAGGCGAACGCTGACAGGTCGGGGATCGCTTCCTTCATCGAGAACAGAAGCAGTAAAAGGAAGCGCACGTAAGCAGCGACGGACCCCGACACATCGCAGATCACGATGATCTTGGGACGGTCCTTCTTCTTCTGGCGCCAGATGACGTTGAACGGAACGCCGTCCACGCCGGCATTCGCCCGCATCGTGCGGCGCACATCCAGCAGGCCGCGCTGCGTGCGTTTGCGCCGGCGCGAGTGTTTCACGGCGAGGCGGCGCGCAATCTTCGTCACGAGCTGCTTCATGCGCGCCATGTCGCTGGCCTCGATCGCCGACAGGCGCTTTGTTGCGGCCACGTCGTCGCGGAAGCGCTCGGTCTCGGCAGCGCCGAAAATTTCGAAGGCCCGCTCAGCCCGGGCTCGCGCCGTCATCGTCAGCGTACGGCGCACAACGATCAGGCGCTGCGCTTCAGCGTCCGCATCCGGCGTGCGGCCCTGCAAAGCCTCCAGCAGCCGCGCCTGCAAGGCCTCACCGCCCATCGCCCTGACCATGGATTGTGCAAAGTAAGCCACCTGCGTCGAGAAACGGATATCGTTGAGACCGGCCGCCTCGGCCGCGCGCTCAACCGCCGTGGCCAGCGCCTGTTCGTTGCCGGGCGCCGTCAGCGCCGACAGTCGCTCGGCGGCGTCCTGCGGCGCTTCCGAGTCGGCGCCGTCCTGGCTTTCACTTGTCTCCTGGCCCTGCGACGCGCTCGCGGGCGCGGACGAGAAATAGAGATCAAACAACCGGTCGTGGATCGACTTTTCGGCCTCGGACTTCGCCAGCACGCAGGCGAGCGAATCCTTCATCAGGAGCCGGTCGTCATAGCCGATCATCGCCACCGTCCGGGCCGCGTCGAGCGCTTCCCCGGTCGAGACCCGCACTTCGGCAGATCTCAGCGCACGGATGAAGTTGGAGATCTGCTTTTCCATGGCCAGGCGGACGCCCTCACTCCATGTCCGGATAACCGGATGCCAGCCGTCCGCGCGCATCCGGGCCGGTTGCCTCGCGCACCATCTTGGGTATGGCCGGCATCACGGCAGCAATATCGGTCTCATGCTTCAGCAGCACATTCAGCGTATCGCGCACGAAGGCTTCATCCAGCGTGTTGGCGTGCAACAGCAACAGCGTGCGTGCCCAGTCCACGGTCTCCGCGATGGAAGGCCGCTTCTTGATGTCCGTCTCGCGGACGGATTGGACGAACCGCACGAGTTGGTTGAGCAACGTCGCCGAAATCCCGTCCACGCGGGCCCGGACGATCCGCTGTTCGCGCTCATGGTCCGGGAAGCCGATGTGTAGGTGCAGGCAGCGCCGCTTCAGCGCGTCGCCGAGCTCGCGCACATTGTTCGAGGTCAGGATCACCAGCGGCGGCACGTTCGCCTTGATCGTTCCGATCTCCGGCACCGTCACCTGGTAGTCCGACAGCACTTCCAGCAGGAACGCCTCGAAGGCCTCATCCGACTTGTCGATCTCGTCGATCAGCAAAACGGAGCCGCGCGCCTGCTGCATCGCATGCAGCAGGGGGCGCGCTTCCAGGAACTGCGGCGAGAAGAACAGGTCTTCGAAGCCGGAGAGCTTGGCGAGCGAATCCTTCAGGGTCTCGGCTCCACCGAGCAGCTCGTTGAGCTTCTCCTTCAGGATCTGCGTGTAGAGCAGCTGCTTGCCATACTTCCACTCGTACAGCGCCTTGCCCTCATCGAGGCCTTCGTAACACTGCAGGCGGATCAGCGGCAGGTTCAGCCATTTGGACAGCGAAGCAGCGAGGTCCGTCTTGCCGACACCCGCCGGGCCTTCGATCAGGATCGGCTTGCGCAGGCCATGGGCGAGGAAAACCGCCGTGGAAATCTGCGGGATTGAAATATAGCCGACCGTGTCCAGCCCTGCGGTGATTGCCTCGATCGAGGTCATCGGCTCGTAGCCGGTTTTCGTGACTTTTCCCATGAACCAAGGGCTAGGGCGCTCCCGGCTGAGAGGCAAGGCGTGACGCGGGGAAAGGGCGGGGCTAGGAGGGCAGCGCCATGCCCATCGCCCGGATTCTTTTCACGATGCCGCTGCCGGAGCCGTTCGATTATACGGTGCCCGAAGGCATGGATCTGGTGCCGGGTGCGTATGTGGCCGCGCCGGTAGGTCCCTATGACAGGCTGGGCATGGTCGTCGAGGTTCTGCCCGACCAGCCGGGGTCGAACCGGAAGCTCAAGGCGGTCACGGCCGTCTATGATGTACCGCCGATGTCCGCGCCGATGCGCGAATTCCTGAATTGGACGACGCGCTACACGGTCAGCCATCCCGGCACGATCCTGTCGATGGCGCTCCGGGCGAGAGACGCGCTGCTGCCGTCTCCCATTGAGCTGCGTTACCGGCTCGCAGGCACGCCTGAGGGCCGCATCACGGAGGCACGCGCCCGGGTTCTGGAGCAAGCCGTCCTGCTGGGCGTGGCCTCTGCCAGCAATCTGGCCGCGGCCGCCGGGGTCTCGTCGAGTGTGGTCAAGGGCCTCGTTTCCATGGGCGCCCTCGAAGAGATCGAGGAAGCGACCGACCTGCCATTTCCGCAGCCGGATCCAAATCGGCCGGGCGCGGTGCTGACAGGCGAACAGGCCTCCGCCGCCGAAGAGCTCCGCGAAGGGCT
>JAIXVM010000131.1 GCA_027482995.1 Hyphomonadaceae bacterium
GAGTTTACTCGATCCCGAACAAGGCGCGGCTGTTGTCGAGGAACCGGTCACCGCTTTCGACGATACCTGGCACCCGGCCTGGCGCGGAAGCCAGTGATGTTTCGGCGAAGAACCCCGCGAGCGCGATCTGGCGTGCCCGGAAATTTGTCTCCTTCGACCGCGCGGCGATTGCGGCGCGCGCGAGGAAGTGACCGCCGATCACGTCGCCGGCGAGCCCGAGATAGGCCGTCGCCCCCGCAAGCGCCTTGTCCTGCTCTTCCGCTTTCATCCGCGCGAGCATCCAGTCCGTCGCTTCGGCAAGCGCTTTCGAGGCCGCCCAGAGACGTTCCGCCAGCTGAACGAATTGCGGATCATTGGTGGACCGCGCGAGCCGCACAGTTTCGTCGATTTCGGTCAGCATGGCGCGCATGGAGGCCCCGCCGTTTCCGGCGAGCTTGCGCCCCACAAGGTCGATGGCCTGTATGCCGTTCGTGCCCTCATAGATCGGCGCGATGCGCGCGTCCCGGTAGAGCTGTGCGGCGAGCGTGTCGCTCATGAACCCCATGCCGCCGTGGACCTGCACACCGAGGCTGGCCACATCGACGCCCATGTCGGTGCTCCAGGCCTTCGCAATCGGTGTGAGCAGGTCTTCGCGCGCCTTTGCGGTTGCACGGATCGACGGTGTATCGGATGCGTGCGCGAGATCGGCGGAGACGCCGCACGCATAGCAAATGGCACGGGCGGCCGCGACGCGCGCCCGCATGGTGATCAGTGTACGGCGCACATCGGCATGGTGCAGGATCGGCGCCGGGCCGGACACGCCGTCGGCTTTTCCCTGCTTGCGGTCCTGAGCATAACTGAACGCCGCCTGATAGGCCGCCTCGCCCACGCCGACGCCTTCAAGGCCGACATTCAAACGGGCCGAATTCATCATCGTGAACATGCAGGCGAGGCCTTTGTTTGCTTCGCCAATCAACCAGCCGGTGGCCCCGGCATATTCCATCACGCAGGTCGGGCTCGCGTGAATGCCGATCTTCCGCTCGAGGCCAATGCACTTGACCGCATTGCGTGCGCCCAGCGATCCGTCTGAATTGACGAGGACCTTCGGTACAAGGAACAGCGAGACGCCCTTCGATCCCGTCGGGGCGCCGGGAATGCGCGCGAGCACGAGATGGATGATATTGTCCGTGAGGTCGTGGTCGCCCCAGGTGATATATATCTTCTGGCCGGTGATGGCGTAACTGCCGTCCGCATTGGGAACGGCTTTGGACGTCAACGCGCCGACATCGCTTCCAGCCTGCGGCTCAGTGAGGTTCATCGTGCCGGTCCAGTCGCCAGCGACGAGCTTTGGCAGGTACATCTGCTTTTGATCGTCGGTCCCGTGCGCCAGCAGGGCTTCGATCGCACCGAAGCTCAGCATCGGGCAAAGCGTGAAGGCCATGTTCGCGGCATGGAACATCTCCAACACGCCGAGCGCCATGGCGCGGGGAAGGCCTTGGCCGCCCCACGCCTCCGGTGCGGCGAGACCCATCCAGCCGCCGGTCCGGAAGGCTTCATAGGCGGCCTTGAAACCGTCAGCGGCGATGACGCCGCCATCTTCAAGCCGGGCGCCCTGCGAATCACCGGTCTGGTTGAGCGGCGCGAGCACGTCGCGCGCCAACTTGGCCGCTTCCTCCAGCACAGGCCGGAGGATGTCTTCATCATAGGCGCCAAGCCCCGGCAGCCCCTGGAGGTCGCCAATCCTGGCTATCTCCTTGAGACAGAACTCGATTTCGGTGATCGGGGCATCATAGGCCATCAGGTTTCCATGTCGTGGATAGGAGTTATGCGTCCCGAGTGATAATCAACTGGTTCAATCCGGGGAAGTCTTGCACTACTTGAGCAGCCGACCCGTTGGGCATTTTGGAGACGAAGACAATGAGACTGTTCCTGATTTCTGCCAGTGCGCTGATTCTCGCAGCCTGCGCGCCGGCCGCTGAAGCCCCTGCTGCAACCGAGGCAGCCCCTGCCGAAGCTGCAGCCACCGAAGCAGCACCCGCTGCCGAAGTCGCGTATGGCAAGGCCGCAACCTACAAGATTGACCCGACGCACGCTTCGATCACCTGGCGCGTGAACCATTTCGGTCTGTCGAACTACACGGCCCGGTTCAAGAATTTTGACGCGACGCTGACCTTCAATCCGGCCGATGTGGCCGCGAACGCCGTCGAAGCGACCATCGACCCCGCTTCGGTCGAGACGGACTATCCGGGCGATTACAAGGCCGGCCATGCGGACAGCCCGTACGCCAGCTGGAACGAAGATCTCGCGAAGAACCCGCAATGGTTCAACGCGACGGCCCACCCGCTAATCACGTTCAAATCCACCGCCGCCACCCAGACCAGCCCGACCACGGGAACCCTGACCGGCGATCTCACGTTCCTCGGCGTGACCAAGCCGGTGACGCTGGACGTCACCTATAATGGCGTTGCGCAGATGCCGTGGGCTCCGGACCAGGACAAGATCGGCTTCTCGGCCAAGACAACCCTGAAACGGTCGGACTTCGGCATGGCCGCGTATATTCCGAACATTGCGGATGACGTGGAAGTTGTGATCGAAGCCGAGTTCGCTGAAGTCGCAGGCTGATTTGCATGAGCGCTGAAGCGTCGTCTCGCTACACCGGCATCGCCATCGCCCTTCATTGGGCGATGGCGGCGTTGCTCGTCTTCATGATCTGGCTCGGCTGGAACATGGACGAGAACGAGGCGCGCTATCAGCTGCACAAGTCGATCGGGATCACGATCCTGTTTCTGGCGCTCGCCCGGCTCGCCTGGCGATTTGCCAATCCGCCGCCGCCCCTGCCCGAAGGCATGCCGGCGCTGGAAAAGACGGCGTCCCACGCTGTCCACATTGCGTTTTATGTCTTGATGATCGGGATCCCACTCGGCGGGTGGTTCATGGTGTCGGTTTCGCCGTTCCAGGTCTCGACCGTACTGTACGGTGTGTTGAGCTGGCCGCATCTTCCGTTCACGGAAGGGCTGATCAGCAAGGATTTGTACGAGATCGTCGAGTTCATGCACGGCAAGGGCGCCTGGGCCATCATCGGGCTGCTGGCGCTGCATGTGGCCGGAGCTGTGAAGCATGAGTTTGGTCCCGAAGAAGGGGTATTCAAGCGGATGATCCCCGGCCTGTTCGGCAAGGCCAACCCACCAACCCTGCCCGCGCGCGGCGTTCTGTTCGCATTCGGCGGTAGCCTCGCTCTGTTCGCCGCCATCGCGGCAACGTCTCTGATCGGGGCGGGAACGGCGAATTCGGCTGGCCCGCCGGCCTCATCCCGAGCGCCGGTAGCCGCCATCGAATCAAACTGGATCGTCGACTACGAAGCCTCCGAGATCTCCTTTGCCGGCTTGCACGACGGCAATGCCTTCAAAGGTGCCTTCGAGACATGGACTGCGGACGTGGCCTTTGATCCCGCCGCGCTCGATGCGGC
>JAIXVM010000006.1 GCA_027482995.1 Hyphomonadaceae bacterium
GCGACGTCGCCACGATCGACGATATCCGCACGATGGTCATAACCGACCGCGCCAAGGACGTCATCAAGTCCGGCGGCGAGTGGATTTCCTCCATCGACATCGAGAACATCGCCGTCGGCCACCCCAAGGTCGCCAACGCCGCCGCCATTGGAATCTACCATCCGAAATGGGACGAGCGCCCGCTCCTCATCGTTCAGGCCAAGCCCGGCGAAAATCCGACCAAGGAAGAAATCCTCGCCAGCCTCGAAGGCAAGATCGCCAAGTGGTGGACGCCGGACGACGTCCAGTTCGTCGAAGCGATCCCCCTCGGCGCCACCGGCAAGATCAACAAGCTCGCCCTGCGCGAAACCTTCAAGGACTACAAACTCCCCACCGCCTGAGGCCGTCCGTGCAAAGAGATATCCTGTTCCTGCTCACGCCAGGCTTCACCGATCCCGCCCTGCCGGGACAGGATTTCTACTGCTGGTCCTGCGCGCTGATGGAAGGCGTGCTCGCCTCCTTCCCGTCGCACAGGCCAAACCTGGACGTGCGCCGCATCGCCTTCCCGCGGCCGAGGGACGAGGTCATCGCCCTGATCGGCGCGGAGAACCAGTCGCTCCCGGTCCTGATCCTCGCGGATGACGCGCCGGGCGACTTGCCGGCCCAATTCCACCAAGGCAGGCGGTTCGTGAACGACAACATGGCGATCCTCGACGTGCTGCACCGCCGCCACGGCTTTCCCCCGCCGCACCCCTAGGGAGAGTCCCCATTGCGGGTCTCGCAGAAAGGGTTAGGTTCCGCGCCAACCCGGGAGGCACCTAGATGACCAGCGACACAGCAACGACCCCATCGCCCCAATCGGCCGGCTGGCGCGGCAAATTCGCAGGCTTTGCGCTCGGCCTGTCGATCTTTTCGATCCTCTGGTTCGCGATTGCCGCCGTCGGCACCAAGCTCGGTTTCTGGACCTGGCAGTTCGGTCTCGGCAAGATGACCATCGGCTGGGGCCCCCTCCTGCTGATGGCCGCGGCCGGCGTTTCGGTCCTCGCGGTCATCATCGCGCTCATCAAGGCGCCCCGGAAACAGGCCTTGATGCTTGCCTTGGGCGCGCTGCTGATTTCCGGTCTCGCCTTCGGGCGCGTCGCGGCCTTCGGCGGGCAGGCCGGCCGTCTTCCGCCGTTGCACGATATCCAGACCGATTGGTCAGACCCCATCCGTCCCAGCGACACGCTGGCGTATGCACGTGAGTCCTCCGGCGCCCTGAATGCGATGCAGGATGATCCCGTGATTGACGCGTCCGCGAACGACCGCTGGCCCGGCATGGGCGGGCGCCGCGTCGCCGAAGTCCAGGAAGAAGCCGAGTTCAACCCGGCCGTCCAAAAGTCTCCGAAGGAAGCGCCCTATCCGCTGATCGCGCCGCTGATCACGAAAACGACCCCCGAAGAGGCCTTTGTCGCGGCCGAAGAAGCGGTCAAGGCCAAGGGTTGGACCGTCGTTTATTCTGTTCCGAGCGAGGGCCGGCTTGAGGCCACCGACGAAAGCTTCTGGTTCGGTTTCAAGGATGACGTGATCATCCGGGTCCGGACCGACGCTGCCGGCGCCCGCGTCGATGTGCGTTCCACCAGCCGCGTCGGCCTCTCCGACCTCGGCGCCAACTCGAAACGCATCCGCGACCTCCTCGACGAAATCGAAGTCCGCCTGAGCAAGTAAACCCATTCAATCCCTCTCCCGCTTGCGGGCGAGGAGGGGCCCGCCGCCGTAGGCGGTGGGAAGTGAGGGCCTGCCAAACAAAGCAAACTCAAACCCCGGCCAGCCCAAGCTGCGTCCGGCCAAAAGTGCTGCGCACAAAAAAATCTGCAGCCCCCTGCATCCAGACCCGCCGCCCGATGCATCTTACCTGTGAGCACCCGGTCTTGGCTTGTTCGCCGCGTCCGGGTGCGCTCTCAGACCCAACTGATCAAAGGGGCAGCTTCAGGGAGCTGCCCCTTTTTTTTTTAGCCCTCAGACCCCCGCCGCCTTCCAGGCCTCCTTCGGCCAGCGCCGGTGCTGCCAGAACCATTGGCCGGGATGGGCGCGCACCTGCGCCTCAAGAAAGGCGTTGATCCGCTCGACCGACCGGCGGATATCGCCCTCGGCGTCGCCCGTATCCTCCGGTACGAAGGGTGTGTGGAACTCCACCCGGAACCGCGCGGGGCCCGTGCGCACGGTCGAAACCGGTACGATCGGCACCTTGTATTTCAGCGCCATACGGGTTGGCCCCGGCGCCGTCATCGCAGCGTGCCCGAAGAAGGCGACCGCAATGCCCTCATTGAACTTCTGGTCATTCATCAGCGCCACTGGCGCCCCGCGAGAGAGGGCCCGCATCAGCTCCCGCGTGCCAATGCCCTTCGGCGCATTCACTTGCGTGCCATAAGCGGCGCGCAGGTCCGCGATCCGCTTGTCGATGTGCGGATTGTTCAGCGCGCGATAGGTCATCACCGCACTCGGAATGCGCTTGGTGATCACTGCCGGCATGATCTCCCAATTGGCGAAATGGCCCGAGATGAACACCACGCCTTTGCCACTCGTCCGGATCTGATCGAGCACTTCACCGCCGACCACTTCCACCCGTCCGCTCGTGCCGGGATCAATCGTTGGCAGGTGTGGCAACTCGCCTGCCGTCCGCCCGGCGCTCTCCCAGGCGGCCATCGCAGTCTCTTCAATCTTCGCCTCGGTCCAGTCCGGAAACGCGAGCCGCAGGTTCCGCCGCATCGTCTTGTGCTGCGACAGCATCGGGCCGATCGTCTTCATCAGCCAGCCGCCGAAATCCGAAGCTTTGTCCGGCCCCAGCGCCGTCATCGGCCCCCAGTAGAAGAGGTCCCAGGCGACAGTTTCCAGCCGCCATTGTACGCGCTGCCAGAAAGTGGCGCGGTTATCGATATCCTTCGGGCGGACATAGTCGGTGGGCGTTTGGTCGTTCATGGCTCTGCCCGTTTGAAGATCGGCGCGAGCAGCGCGTCAAGCGCTTCCGGCGCCTCGAACTCGGCCTGGACCGGAAAGACCAGAACGTCGGCGCGCAGCTCCGGCGAAAGGCGCACATGGTCCTTCGAGGTGGTGATCAGGCGCGCGCCGTCCCGTTTGGCGAGCTGTTTCAGGAGGCGGAAATCGCCTGCCGTGTACGGATGATGGTCAGGGAATGGTACCGCGTCGCGCAGGTCCGCGCCGGCGGCCTTGAGGCTGTCGATGAACTTCTCGGGACGGCCGATCCCGGCAAAGGCGACGAGCGGTCCCTGCGGTGCGGGTCTGGCGGCCTTGAGGTGCGCCCGCAGCAGGGGCTTGCCGCAGCTGGCGACGCTGCGCGGCACCGGCCC
>JAIXVM010000086.1 GCA_027482995.1 Hyphomonadaceae bacterium
GAAACTCCCGATGCGCGACGATATCGTCACCGACGGCAACATCCAGGACCAGGTCCTCGCCAACGCCCCGCGCACCGAGCACGGCTTCTTCGTCGTGCCCAAGGCCGTCGAATAGCGCGCCTTACAATCTGCTGCGAACCACCCTACGTCTGAGGCAGGGGCCTATTCCGGCCCCGGTCTCTGAAGGAGCGCAGCCATGGCCAAGGGTCAGAAGAAGTCCAACAAGGAAGTCCGCAAACCGAAGGCCGACAAGGTCAAACCAAAACTCGGCGCCCCCGTCGCCAAACCCGGCGACCTCAAAGGCATGGAACACCTGAAGCGCTAGGCTTAGGCCGTTTGTCTATCGATCTTGCTTTGACAGGCTGAAAACGGTCATATCCCTAGGCAATTTGTCCGCCGCGCGCTGGCCTCGCTGAGGACCAGCAACATCAGGGAGACATCGATGCGGACCGTTTCACTCCGCGCCGAACAAGACGGCCTCAACCATCGCTACCTTCGTGCAACGCTCAACAGGGACGGCGCCTTGGTGATCGAAGGACACGACCTGGGGCCAAAGACAGCCCCTGTGTCGAGCGATGGAGAGTACGAGTGGTCTCGTACAATCCTGCGCGAGCACATTCCCCAATTGCTCATGCTCCTGGATGAACCCGCCGACGCCGACATCCTCAGCAAGCTTGAACAGAACTGGACGGGCCCGAAGTCTTACGAGCTTGAGAGTCGGATCAGCGAAAGTGACATCCCCTCCGCGCTCTGGACCTGGAGCGGTTGAGGCAAGATCGGCCAGCGCCGAGAACGCGCCAATGCTGCCGGGGCGCGTGTCCAATGACAGACGGCAAGGCCGCTCAACAACGGCCGCTCCGTAATGTTCGTCTCCTAGGGCCGGAAATCGCCGAAATCAGCCCGTCGGAGATGACCAAGAATGCGCATCGATTGCCTCGCAGAAGCGCTGCGCCAACCGCAAATGACCTGGCCCATCGGGATGAAGCTGGTCGGGCATTAAGTCCGTATCGCTTTCGCCAAACAGCCGGAGCCCATCAATGTAGTGCAGGTTTGTGTCTCCTGCAGCGCGGCGCCGACGAACCACGGCCTCAAGGATCGTCCTCGCCGCTTTCATCGTAAGGGCACCATCCTCGATGGCATGCGGGCGTTCCTGGCGCTCATAAAGCGCTTGCGGACGCCTTATGAGTGGGCCGGGCGTTGTTTCCAATAGAGGCGAATGAACGGGTGAGATCACCAAAAGCGGCGTTTTCGGACAACCGTCTCGGATCGTATCGAGGAATGCCTCAAGCGTACTTGCAAAAGTGCGCTGGCGCAAAGTATCGGCGGCGACGATATTGGCACCGATCTTTAGACTGATGAGATCCAAACGCGCGTCGCGCAAGGCGCGCGCTACGAAGCCATCGAGATGGCATTGTCCGGCAAATCCGAAGTTGTACAGATCGTAACCCAACTGGCGCGCCACCTGCGCCGGCCAAGTGTGAGATGGGCTTTCGGCCTCCATACCGTGACTTATGGAGCTGCCGTAATGCGCCCAGGTCCGTGCCGGCGGGGGCGGCGAGCGGATCTCGGCATGTGCGCTGATGCGTAGACCATGAAGCTCCGTCATCGCGGATTGTGGCAACCAGAGCTCCAGGACTTTTCGTCCAGGCGAGAGCGTAAACTGCAAGGTTCCAGGCTTCCCGGCGACGAAGGAGACCTTGGAACCATCCACCACGATTGTGTGCCCGTCCGTCAAATCCGCGTGCGTTACACGTGCACCGCAGACAAGATCGAAGCGGGCTGTACGGCGCGGTTCGCCGGCAAACTGCAGACCGGTCTCCAAAGCATCGATCTCAAGCACTTCCGAGGTGGTTTCAAACACCAGCCGCACGCCGCTTGTCATGGACGCCATAAGGTCAAAGGCAGGTTCAGGCGACTGCGCACGCGTCCACGCGGGAAGCCGGTGACAGCGCAAACGATTATCCGACCGGTCTACATGCAGCGCGCCGCGTACATCGAGGCGCGGATCATCGAGCCGAACCGCAACGAGCGGACTCACCGTGCATACTGGGAGGCGAGCTGCCGGAGCGCGGGGCGCCAGTGATCGAGCCCAGGCACAACCCGCCCCGGTGTCTTGGCGGCCTCATCGGCCTTGCGGAGAAGCACGGCATCTTGCGCATGCGGGCTGGCCGAAAAGGCCGCCACCTCGTCGGGGGTCATGATGCCGCCCTGCAATTCAAGCGTATGCTTGCTGACAGGCGACAAACGCGCCGCGTAATCGGTGTCGGTGGAGATGAGATAGCGCTTCGCGGCAACGTGAAGCCCCACGAGAGCTGCAACACGCTCACCGAGCAATCCGCGCACCGCGTCCGCACCGAGCTTGTCGTGCTTATCGATCTCGTACGCGGCATGACACACGTCATGCACAAGGCCCGCAATCTGAAGCTCATGATCGCCTGGCGAAACAGCTGCCAGTTCGGCCGCGCACTGGAGCCCGTGATCGAGCTCCGACAGCCCCGGCATTTCGCCCGGCACGTTTGCAGATCTTTCAAGATGCGCTTCCAGATCTCCGACCGTGTCGAACCGCAAGACCGGTTCAGGCTTTGTATCCATCATCATACACCTTCTGCTTTCCACGTGCCTTGCATCGGTGGCCAGCGACCGATACCGCCATCTTCGACAAGCATGCCCGTCATCGTTCGATCAAGATGCTGGGCCCGCCAGGTAAGTAAAGCCTCCGCCTCGCGCAGCCGGATAGCGGGATCGGCCAGCGGCGTGCGCCATGTCGGATCGGCAGCAAGGTCGAACGCAAGCGTCGAGCCGTCTCCGAGATGCACAAAGGCTGCGTTCTCGCTGCGACGCACGGCGAGGTTTTGCCGTTCGAGGCGCCGATCGCGAGGCCAGTCGTGAGGCCCGCCGGGGATGAGGCTGAATCGCCAGTCAAACTCCCAGTGCGCCGCGTCCCGCCACCACTTGGGTTTTGTTTCGCCGTCCAGAAAAGGCGTGAGCGGCAGGCCATCACATTGCGCAGGGATCGGCACGCCCATCGCCTCACAGAGCGTCGGGAAGATGTCCACCGACTCGGTAAAGGCTTCGACTGTCTCGCCCCGCGCTTTTCCAGGTCGAGGATCTCGGACGATTCCCAATATGTGGTAACTGGATTCGAAGAAGCCGCACTTCTGGATCAGTCCATGATCGCCCAGCTGTTCTCCGTGGTCGGACGTGACGATAATGAGCGTATTGTCCCATTGGCCTGAGCGCTCGAGCGCGTCCCAGACCCGGCCAAGCTGATAATCGGCTTCACTCACCATGCCAAAGTACTGCGCTTGCAGGCGGCGCATCGCGTCGGTGTCGGTCGGCGCCGCCAGAAGCGGATGGCGCAGGAATCCGGCATGCAACCGGTGCTTTTGCTCCGAGGCGGCAATTGGCGCGGGCATGTCAGCGGGGTCGTACGCTGTCGCAAAGCGCCCCGCCGCCGCAAACGGCTCGTGAGGACGGAACTGGCTCAGGTGCGCAAACCAGGGACGCCCTCGCGTGTCCAGCCAGTCAATGAAGCGGTCAGTCAGAAAGGCCGAAAGGCTCAGGTCTTCGTGCCGGCTGCTTTCTGTGGCGATGGCCTCCATAGGATCCGAGGGCAGACTGTAACCCTGAGCCTCGAGCCAGGTTATCCATTGTGTGGGCCGGCCGGGACGCAAACCAAATACGTCATCAAACCCCGGGAGCACGCCGTCATAGTTGCTCAGGCGTTCGTCGTCGGCGCCGAGCGCGTCGCGCGGATCGATGCTCTGATCGGTATAGCCGAACAATGCCGGGGCATGGCCCGCGCGCCGCCCAGCTTGCGCGATATTGTCAAACCGGCGGTCGAGAGGTGTGCCATTGGCCACCACACGATGGTTCATCTGGTACAGGCCCGTATAGAGGCTCGCGCGTCCGGGGCTGCACGGCGCGGATTGGCTGTAGTGGCGCGCAAGCCGCACGCCCTCCGCTGCCAGGCGGTCCAAGTGAGGTGTTTGCACCACCGGATGGCCTGCGCAGGACAATGCATCGCCACGGAATTGATCGAGCGTTATGAGCAGAATGTTGAGCGTGGGGTCGGCCATGCAGACTGATCTATCTGTTGTGTTCGACAGTTCCATGACAGGCAGGAACGGGCCAAAAAAGATCGTCGGACAGCACTGATAAGAGAGCCCCAAGTTTTTCAGCTTGACGATCTGATCGGGAATGTTCTCGCTTCACTGCTATGGCAAAGAAAGGTGGGATGCATGTCGGACTACAATTTCTCTCCAATTGAAGAGGTCGCTTACAAGCTTTTCGTCTTCATCGTCGAAGCAGAGGGAATATACCAGGAAATCGACGACTACGAAGCGAGGCGTGAGTTTCTGTTCGACGCGTATCGCGAATGTGTAAAGGCAGTACGCAGCAGCCGGTCCGAATGACGTTCTGCATGAGGTCAACTCGTCTGCCACAACCTAATCATCGGATATGGCACTTTAAGGCCAATCCCTGACGTTGCAGGTTTGCCCATCGGCCACCCGCCCAAGCCCATCCGCCCCCGGCACTACTCCGCTGGCAGCAGGCCCGCCGCCATCATCCGTTCCATGATGATCGGCAACAGGTTTGCCGGAATCTCGCCCGGCGCCGGCTGGCTCGTGAAGGCCCGCGACTCCGACAGCACCTGGTCGCCCTGGCGGATTATGAAGCCCTCATAGCCCTTCGCCGTCACCTGCTTGCAGATCTCGGTGTAGGTGTTGAGCCCGCCTGCATACGGCATGAACATGCGCGGCTTGCCCGGCACGTTGGCGCCCATGTACCAGCTGTTGGCCTGCGGCAGCATCGTCGGCGTCACCGCTTCGGTCGAATGCCGGCACCACGCCGCCTCGGCTTCGGGCGACGCCTCGATGCTGGTCTGCTGGCGCTGTTTCAGCGCCACGAGGCAATCGGCGATCCATTCGACATGCTGCTCGATCGAATTGATCATGTTGGTCAGCACCGACGGGCTGCCCGGCCCGGTGATCGTGAACAGGTTCGGAAAGCCCGCCACCATCAGCCCGAGATAGGTGCGCGGCCCTTCGGCCCAGTGATCCTTGATCCGCCGCCCGCCGACGCCCCGCAGGTCGATCCGGTCGATCGCCCCGGTCATCGCATCAAAGCCCGTCGCCAGCACCACGGCATCGAACGCAAATTCGCGCGCCGACGTCTTGATGCCCGCGGCGTTGAATTCCACCAGCGGCTCGGCGCGCAGGTCAACCAGCTCGACATTCGGCCGGTTGAACGTCGCGTAGTATCCCGTGTCGACGCAGGGCCGCTTGGTGCCGAAGGGGTGATCCTTCGGCGTCAGCAGGTCAGCCACCGCCGGGTCGGCGACCTGCTCGCGGATCTTCTCGGCAATGAACGCCTGCACGATGCGGTTGGCCTCGGGGTCGACCGCCGTGTCCGCAAACGCGCCGAGGATGCGGAACCCGCCCCAGGCCCAGCGCCGCTCCAGCTCGGCGCGGATTTCCTCCGGCGCGGTCTCGGTGGCCATCGCTTCGGAGGCTTCGTTCTGGAAGCCGCCGACCGTATCGCGCGAGGCCGCGCGGTAGGCACGCGGGTCCTTTGCCCAGGCGTCAAAGTCTTCTTTCGGGATCGGCCCGTTGTGCGCCGGCATCGAATAGTTCGGCGTGCGCTGGAACACGGTGAGATGCTCCGCCTGCTGCGCAATGATCGGGATCGACTGGATCGCCGACGATCCCGTGCCGATGATGCCGACGCGCTTGCCAGAGAAGTCCACGCCCTCATGCGGCCAGCGCGAGGTGCGGTAGACATCGCCCTTGTATGTGTTGAGTCCGGGGAAGGTCACATCCGTCGGAATGGAGAGGCAACCCGTCGCCAGGATGAGATGCCGGCACCGCACCGCGCCGCCCACATCCGTCGCCACTTTCCAGACCTGCGCGGCCTCATCCCAATGCGCCGCCGTCACGCGCGTGTTGAACTGGATATCGCGCTTGAGGTCGAACCGCTCGGCCACATGCTCGGCATACTTCAGCAGCTCTGGCTGCGGCGCATACCGCTCGGACCAGCGCCATTCCTTCTCCAGCTCCTCGTCGAATCCGAAACTGTATTCCAGGCTCTGGATATCCACGCGCGCGCCGGGATAGCGGTTCCAGTACCAGGTGCCGCCCACGCCGCTGCCCGCTTCCACTACGCTCGCGTGAAAGCCGAGCCCTCGCAGCTTGTGCAGCATGTACATGCCGGCGAAGCCCGCCCCGACGATCAGGGCATCGATCGGTTGTTCAGTCGAAACGGCCATGGCTTTGTCCTCATCGCTTCTGGGGCGTCCCCGGAATACAGCGCAAATCGGCCCGTCGATAAAGCCTGCCGCAGGGACCACCCGTGCGGAAAATTGAACACCCGCCATCGTCCCTTCGTCCGCCCCCGCCTCACCGCGCCCCAAATCGCTTGACGGGGCGCTCTCTATGGCGACGGATGGCCAGCGCGACGGCGACCCATAAAAAACGCCGCGGGAGGAAACACAATGGCGGCTCAAACGGGCGGCGGGCTGGCGGATGACGCGCCGGCGAAGACAGGCGCGTGGGGTTTGCTCATCCTGCTGACGGTCATCAACGTGCTGAACTTCGTTGATCGCCAATTGCTGCCGAGTTTCGCCAACTTCATCAAACCCGACCTCGGCCTAACCGACACGCAGTTCGGCCTCCTCACCGGTCTCTTCTTCATCATCTTCTACGCGGTCGCCGGCCTGTTCATGGGCGTGCTCGCCGACACCACCCACCGCGGCCGCCTGATCGCCGTCGCCATCGCTCTCTGGAGCCTGCTCACCGCCGCCTCGGGCCTTGCGAAGAACTTCGTCTCGATGGCGATCCCCCGCGGCCTGATCGGCATCGGCGAGTCGGCCCTCACGCCGACGGCGATGAGCCTGCTCGCGGACCGGTTCAAGCCCAGCCCGCTCGGCCTCGCGGCCGGCATCTACTATCTCGGTGTGCCGGTCGGCGCGGGCGCGAGCCTGCTCATCGCGGGCTATCTCGGCCCCGCCATCGGCTGGCGCAACTGCTTCTTCCTGCTGGGTTTCGGCGGCCTCGTGCTTGCCGGGTTGATGTTGTTCGTGCGCGATCCGCGGCCGGTGCGGCCAAAGCATGAGAAGGGGCCGAGCTTCGCCTCGCAGGTGGCCGCGCTAGGCGGCGCGCTGTCGCGCTCGCCCTCGCTGGTCGCCATCATGGTCGGGGGCGTCTCGCTGCATTTTGCCGTCGGCGCCGCCGCCTTCGACCAGCTCTGGTTCGTCTCCGAACGCGGCTTCGAGCGCGCTGAGATCGCGCAGATCACCGGCTTCATCACTGTGGTCGGCGGCATCGCCGGAAACCTGTTCGGCGGCTTCGTTGGCGACTGGTGGCAGAAGCGGTTCAGCTCCGGCCGCCCCATGCTCCTGTTCTGGATGATGCTGGTGCTGACCTCGCTGCTGATCGCCTACCGGATCGTGCCGCCCGACTCTCCGTTCTTCCTTGTGGGTGTTGGCGTCGGCATCTTTTCCCTCGCAGCCTTCTACGGCCCGACCTTCGCCTGCGTTCAGGAACTCGCCCCCGGCAAGGCGCGCGCCACCGTGACGGCGTTCTACATCCTCTGCCTCAATGTCATCGGCGTCGGTGTCGGCATCACGGGCATGGGCATCGTCGCGGACATGTTTCGCGCGCAGGGCGCCGCAGAGCCGTATTCTCTCGGCCTGCTGACCTTCACGATCCTGTCCACCCTCGCCCTGCCAGCCTTCTTCCTCGCTGGCCGCTGGTTCAAACGGGACCGCGACCGCTTGCCGGTTTGAGGTTTTCGGGCCCGCACCTCCTCATGGATGAGTGAGCGGAGTTGTCTGATGCATGAAACGGCGGAAAACCGCCGAAGGCGGTCACTCTTCCAACTTCCGTTTCGTCGCTTGCTCGCCGGTTTCATCGTAGGCCACTGCGAAGTCCACGTTCCGGCCTCCAACAGCTTCGCCGATGTTGTCGCAGACGTAGAGCGCTTCTGCGAGAGTCTCGACATCGAGCCAACACGTTGGGCGCTCATCGAAGTCGATGTGATAGGCGCAGACACGATACTTGCCGGCCGGCGCAATGATCGGGCCGGGCGGCGTTCGATCAAATGTGATGCCAGTCTGTTCAATCAGAGGATCGCTGACCCAACTGAGCCAGCGGTCACGATAAAGGCGGGGCGGCCCAAAGCGTAAAGTCTCGGGTGGTTCGCGCATGGGCCATTGCTCTCCAGACTGGCGGGAGCGCTAGGATACGACTTATGGCCCAACGGCTGGGTCGCTCAAGGCCGGTCAACCGGCATTCCGCCCACGCCAAGGCTGGAACTCGC
>JAIXVM010000288.1 GCA_027482995.1 Hyphomonadaceae bacterium
CCGCGCAGGCGGGCGCCGTCGCTCTCGATCACGTCGGAAAGGAAAGTGACCGACGGCACGCGCTTCAGGGCGTCACCCGCGGTCAGCGGCTCGAAGCGCTGGAAGTAATCCTGGCCATACTCGAGCGTTGGCTCGGTGGCCTCGGTGCGGTTACGATACGTGATGCCGCCCTGGACCACGACCGTTTCGGCGCGGCGGAGGGCTTCGTCGTCCTCATTGGCTGGCGCAGGCGCCGTCTGGGCCGATGCAGCCATGGCTGCGCTGAGACAGAAAGTTACGAAGCTGGCGCTGCCGAGCAGCGAAAATCTGGTTTTCATGGATCACCCCGGGTTGTAATGACCGGGCGGCTATCACCCGTTTTTCGCAATAGAGTGACGGATTGGTATAAGATTTGTGACAGTCGCTTTTGTGTAACACGTGCCCGCTAAGGCGAAATCCGCCCCGCCAATCTGATCAAGGATCCTTGCCCATGACCCGCCTTCTTCTCGCCTCTTCCGCCATCTCGCTCGCGCTGATCGCAGGGTGCGCCTCCGCCCCGCCAGTGCTCGAAAACCAGAAGTTCGTGACGGCGGCGGTGGAGACCGCGCCCGCCGGCTCGCAAGGCGACTCGGCAGATGATCCGGCGATCTGGCTCAACCCGCAGGACCGCGCCGAATCGCTCGTCCTCGGCACCAACAAACAGACCGGCCTCGTCGTCTACACGCTCCAGGGCGTGCTCGCGAAGGACCTGCGCATCGGGCGGCTGAACAATGTCGATCTTCGTCAGTCTGCGGATCGTCCCTACGATGTGGCTGTGGCCAGCAACGATCAGGCGAACGCGATCTCGATCTTCTTCATCGATCGCACGACGCGCGAAGTCTCCCATCGCGGCGATGTACCGGTGCAGACCATCGAGCCGTATGGCATCTGCCAGGGGCGCGAGAACGGCATCGACTATGCGGGTGTGACTTACAAGGATGGCACGGTCGAGATCTGGGCGCTGACGGCGACGACAAGCGAACTTAGCGGCACGCTGGTCAAGTCCGTGAAGCTCGAAACACAACTGGAAGGTTGCGTGTTCGATGAGGCGCAGGGCTTGCTGTTCATCGGTGAGGAAGCCCGCGGACTGTGGAAGCTCGCCTACCGCGAGGACGGCGCGAAACCGGAAGTGATCGACGAAGTGGGCGGCGCAGCCGGGCTCGTCGCGGATGTTGAAGGCGTCTCTCTCTGGCGCGGCAAGGACGGCGCGGGCTGGATCGTCGTCTCGTCACAGACGCATGACCGGTTTGTCGTCTATGACCGCAAGGCGCCGCACCTCTCACCGGGCAGCTTTTCGGTCGCCGAGAACTTCAACCCCAATATCGACAATGTGACGCATACGGACGGACTGGACGTGAACTCCGGCGCCCTGCCCGGCTTCCCGCGCGGCCTGTTCGTCGCGCAGGATGACGGCAACCCCAAGAAGGGCCAGGACCAGAATTTCAAACTGGTCAGCTGGGCGGACATTGAAGCCGCGCTGGGTCTGCCGGTTCTCGAAGCCGAGTAAGGCCTAGCCGAGCGCGGTCTCGTACACTTTGGCATAGTCATCCGCGCTCATCGGGCGCGGATTGCCGAAGTGGGCGAGGTCCTTCAGCGCGTACTCGACAATGCCGGGCGCATCCGAGGCCTCAAGCCCCATGGCGCCGAGATTTTTCGGGATGCCGATGGCGTTGTTGAGATCCTGGATCGCGTCGGCCAGGTCAGCGCCGGGCTTCAGGCCCATCACCTGCCGCAGGCGGACATATTTCCCGTCCGCTGCCCCGTGGTGGAAGCGCAGGATGTGCGGCAGGAACACGGCGTTGAGTGTGCCGTGATGCAGCTTCTTCTCGTAAAGCCGGCCCGCGGCATGGCTGAGCGCGTGCACGCCGCCGAGGCCTTTCACGAAGGCGAGCGCGCCTTCATAGCTCGCCATCATCATGTGCCAGCGTGCCTCGGCGTCGGAGCCGTCTTTCACGGCACGTACCAGCATGCCTTGGCCGAAGGCGCGCTGGGCGCCGTCATAGCCGATACCTTCCGCAGGCGGATTGATTGACGGCGTAAGCACGGCCTCAATGCAGTGTGTCAGCGCGTCCATGCCCGTCGCTGCGGTGAGACCCGCCGGCAGACCGAGCGTGAGATCCGGATCACAAAGGGCGACAACCGGGATGAGGTTTGGCGAGGCGAACGTCTCCTTGCGGCCATTCTCCATGATGATGACCATGCCGACCGAGACTTCCGAACCCGTGCCAGCGGTGGTCGGGATCGCGATCAGTGGCGGGATCTTGCCGATCTTCTTGGCGCCGCCAATGATCGCCGCGTAAGTTTCAAGAGGCTCTGAGTGGCTCGCGAGGAGACCTATGGCTTTCGCATGGTCCATTGACGAGCCGCCGCCGACCGCGATGATGCCGTCGGCGCCGGACTCCTTGTAGAGCGCCGTTGCGAGCTTCGTTTGCGTCTCGGTCGGGTTCGGGGTTGTCTCGGCAAACACGCCGGCCGGCGCAACGCCCAGTGCGTTCTCGACCTTGGCGAGGATGCCGGACGCCTTGATGCCGGCGTCAGTCACGATAAAGGGCCGGGTGATGCCTTTCCCCTTGGCCAGTGCCGCGAGCTGTTTCAAGGCGCCGGAATCAAAGACGCATTGGGTCAGAAAGTTCATCACGGGCATAAGGCACACTCCAGCCGGAAACAGGGATCTTTCCCATGTTCCCAACTGGAGGCGGGAAGTTCAAGCCTTTCCTCAGGGGCAGGCCAGCCTGACCCAAGCCTGCTCCGGGGGCGCTCCAATCCTTGGAGCGGCGACGACTTCCACTGCGGGTCCCCGCCGCAGTCGTTGGAATTTGGACTGTTCCGGATTTCATCTCAATACGGACGATTACCTATTCGCGCGCTTGTGCCGCGCGGCGCGCAGACGCGCGGCAAGCTGGCCAATTTCACTAGCGATTTCAGGGGTTTATCGAGAGGCATTGCTCAACAGATTGATGGAACCCAAGCCATGAAAAAGCTCCTTCTCGCCGCCCTCATGACGGGCGCTGCCTTCGCCGGATTTGCAGATGCGGCAATCGCCGAAGACAATCCCTGGATGGTGCGCGCCCGCGCGCTTGCTGTGCTGCCGGACGAGGCCGCCGGGCTGTCGGTTGGCGGGACCAACCTCGCTGGCGACGCCGACATCGGAGACCAGTATGTGCCCGAACTCGACTTCACGTATTTCTTCACGGACAACATCGCCGCCGAGCTGATCCTTGCGGTCACGCCGCATGATGTCAGCGCGGTGAATGTAACGGTGCCGGGCGCCCTGACCAATGCCAACATTGACCTCGGTGACGTCTGGCTGCTGCCGCCGACCCTGACCTTGCAATACCACTTCAAGAATGCCGGCCGGTTCAAGCCCTATATCGGGGCCGGCGTGAACGCGACTTTCTTCTTCAATGAGGACGAAGGCCCGGTCGCTGACGGGATCGACTATGACCCGAGCTTCGGCCCTGCCCTCCAGGCCGGAGTCGACTACGACCTTGATGGCACGGAAGGCGGCTTCGCCCTGAACGCTGATATCAAGAAGATCTGGATCAACACGGACGTGAAAGTCGATTTCACCACTGCCCTCGGCGCCACCGTCAATGCCGATGTCGATATCGACCCGCTCGTTGTCGGCTTGGGTCTGGCCTACAAGTACTGAAGCCGGAAGGCGCGCCGCGTTTCCCGTCAGGGGGAGCGCGGCAAGCCCGTTTCTGCGCCATGCCTCTTGCGCGGCGGCTTCAAGCCGCTACCCGTTGGGCATGACGATCCTGACCGTAAAAGACCTCGCTGTTACCTTTGATACCGCCGACGGCGCCGTAAACGCTGTCAGGGGAATTTCGTTCGATGTGGCCGCCGGCGAATGCCTCGGCATCGTCGGCGAAAGCGGCTCCGGCAAGAGCCAGTCTGCCCTCGCCGCCATGGGACTTCTCGCCGAGAATGGCGCGGCCACGGGGCAGATCCTGTTCAACGGCACCGACATGCTGGCGGCGCCGAGGCCCGAGCTGCGCAAGATCCGCGGCGCTGAAATGTCGATGATCTTCCAGGACCCGCTGACCAGCCTGACTCCGCACATGACCGTCGGCGCCCAGATGCGAGAAATCCTCGCGCTCCATAAAGGCCTGAAGGGCGAGGCCGCGAACAAGCGCTGCGTCGACTGGCTCGAGCACGTCCGGATCCCCGAGGCCGCACGCCGCCTGGACCAATTCCCGCATGAGCTTTCCGGCGGCATGCGCCAGCGCGTGATGATCGCCATCGCCATGCTGTGCGGCCCCAAGCTGCTGATCGCAGACGAGCCGACCACCGCGCTCGACGTGACGGTCCAGGCCCAGGTGCTGGAGCTGATGGACGAGTTGAAGCGCGAGACCGGCACCGGCATCGTGCTGATCACGCACAACATGGGCGTCGTGGCGCGCATGTGCGACCGGGTGATCGTGATGCGCCACGGCGAGATCGTCGAACAAGGCGCCACCGACGACATCTTTTACGCGCCAAAACACGACTACACGAAAATGCTGCTCGCCGCCGTCCCGCGCATCGATCTGCCGGACCCGCCGGGCCGCCCGCCCCTTTCGCCCGCGCCGGCGCAGGACATCGCGCCGGTGCTGACGGTGGAGGACATGAAGGTCCACTTCCCGATCCAGGTGAAGGGCGGCCTGTTCGGCAAGACCAAGCCGCTGAAGGCGGTAAACGGCGTCAGCTTTGATCTGCGCCCCGGCGAGACACTGGGCGTGGTCGGCGAATCCGGTTGCGGCAAGTCGACCCTCGCGCGCGGCGTGTTGCGCCTCATTCCGCCGACGAGCGGCACCGTGGCGTGGCTCGGCAAGGACATCTCCAAGGCTGGCGCGCGCGAAATGAACGCCCTGCGCGACGATCTGCAGATCGTCTTCCAGGACCCGCTCGCGAGCCTCGACCCGCGCATGACCATCGGCGCCTCGATTGCCGAGCCTTTGCAGGTGCACGAGCCGAAGCTCAACAAGGCCCAGCGCGAGGCGAAGGTGCGCGCGATCCTGCCCCGCGTCGGCCTCGACCCGAACCTGATCAACCGCTATCCGCACGAGCTTTCCGGCGGCCAGAACCAGCGCGTCGGCATTGCCCGCGCGATGATCCTGCAGCCGAAACTGGTGATCTGCGACGAGGCCGTCTCCGCCCTCGATGTGTCGGTCCAGGCGCAGGTCGTGGACCTTCTGATCGAGCTCCAGAAGGAATTTGGGCTGGCGATGATCTTCATCAGCCACGACCTCGCCGTCGTCCGCCAGATCAGCCACCGGGTCATGGTGCTCTATCTGGGCCGGGTCGTCGAACTCGCCGGGCGCGATACGATCTATACCGGCGCGCGCCACCCCTACACCAAGGCCCTGATTGCCGCCGTGCCAAACGCCGACCCGCGCGGCGAACGGGCCCGCGAAAAGCTGAAACTGACGGGCGACCTGCCGAGCCCCCTCGACAGCCGGGCGGCCCTGCGATTCCTCAAATCCAAGGTCATCGATGATCCGGAAGCGGAACAGTACCAGCCCCAGCTCATCGCCATCGGTCCCGGCCACTGGGTGGCCGAGCATGATCCAGCTCCCGGCGCAGCGGGATTGCTTGTAAACGAGGCCTTCCCCGCATAGGGTGCGCCCGCTTTACCCCCGGACCCACCGCCATGCCCGACACCCTGCCGCCTGACCCGCTTGTGACGCTTGCCGACGTGCAGGCGGCCGCCAAAGTGCTCGAAGGAAACATCGAGCGCACCGAGCTTGCCCACTCGCGCACCCTCTCGGCAATTACCGGCGCGGAGATCTGGATCAAGTTCGAGAACCGCCAGTACACGGCGGCCTTCAAGGAGCGCGGCGCGCTCAACAAGCTGTCCAAGCTGACGGCCGAAGAGAAGCGCCGGGGCGTGATCGCAGCGTCTGCCGGCAACCATGCGCAAGGCGTTGCCTACCATGCCCGGCGCCTCAACATCCCGGCGACCATCGTGATGGCCAAGACGACCCCCTTCAACAAGGTGGAGCATACGCGCAATCACGGCGCGCGGGTCATCCTCGAAGGGATGATGTTCGACGAGGCGAAGGACTACGCCCTCGCCCTCGGCGAGAAGGAAGGCCTCGTCTTCATCCACCCCTTCGATGACCTCGACATCATCGCCGGACAGGGCACGATCGCGCTCGAAATGCTCGCCGACAATCCGGACCTCGACACGCTCGTGGTGCCGATCGGTGGCGGCGGGCTGATCTCCGGCATCGCGGTCGCGGCCAAGGCGCTGAAGCCGGACATCAAGATCATCGGCGTCGAAGCCGCCATGTACCCCTGCATGCATGCCGCCTTGCGCGGCAAGACGCCCAAGATGGGCGGCGCCACGATTGCTGAAGGGATTGCGGTGAAAGAGGTCGGCAAGCTGACCCGCCAGATCGCCGAACGCCTGCTGGACGATATCCTCTTGGTCGAGGAAGAGCACCTCGAGCGGGCGATCACGCTGTTTGCCGAAGTCGAGAAAACCATTGCCGAAGGCGCGGGCGCCGCCGGCCTGGCCGCCCTGCTCGCGCATCCGTCGCGCTTCTATGGCCGCAAAGTGGGTCTCGTCCTCTGCGGCGGAAACATCGACACGCGCCTCCTCGCCTCGGTGCTGACGCGCGCGCTGGTGCGCGAGAACCGTCTCGCCCGCATCCGCATCATCGGTGATGACCGGCCGGGCCTGCTCGCGCTTGTCTCCAAGATCATTGGCGACAACGGCGCCAATATCATGGAAGTCGCGCACAACCGGATCGCGTTGGACGTGCCGGCCAAGGGCGCGGAGTTCGACATCCTCATGGAAACGCGCGACAGCCAGCATACGCAGGAAGTCATCGACGCTCTCGCCCAGGCGGGTTATCCGCCGCGCGCGCTCTGATACCCGAAAGAGACACCCGATCATGATCCGCACACTGATTGCCTCTGCCATGGCCGCTTTGGCGTTGGCCGCCTGCACACCCAACCCTCTCACGGCCCCCGCCAATGGCGCTGCGCCTTCACCCTCTGCCACGGATGACACGATGCCTGCTGCCTTCAAGGATCACCTGCCCTGGAACCCCGCAGGGGAGAATGTGAAATCCGGCCCGATGGGCCTTCAATACATCGTGCTGAAAGAAGGCGCCGAGGGCGGCAAGTCGCCCGCCGCATCTGACATGGTCACCGTTCACTATGAAGGCCGCCTCGCCAACGGCGAGAAGTTCGACTCCTCGCTCGACCGCGGCGAGCCGGCGACCTTCCCGCTGAACCGCGTCATCCCGGGCTGGACCATGGGCCTGCAGGAAATGTCCGAAGGCGACGAATACCTATTCTACATTCCGGCCGCCCTCGCCTATGGCGACAATCCCCGTCCGGGCGGCGTGATCAAGCCGGGCGATGATCTCGTCTTCCTCGTGCAGCTGCTCGAAGTCGAAGTGCCGAAGAGGGCCGATGCCGCTGCCTGGACGAAATACTTCCCGTGGCCGTCTGCCGCCCCGGAAGTTGTGAAGACCGGAACCGGCCTTGAATATGTCGTCCTCGCCAGCGGAGACCCGGCCGGCGCACCGCCCGAGAACGGACAATTCGTACGCGTACATTATGAGGGCCGCCTGGCGGATACCGGCGCCCTGTTCGACTCGTCCTATGAGCGCGGCGAGCCGGCCGAGTTCCCGTCCGATGCTCTGATCGAAGGCTGGGTCGAGGCGCTTGCGCTGATGAAACCCGGCGATCGCTGGATGGTGTATATCCCGTCAGACCTCGGCTATGGCCCCGAAGGCACACCCGGCGGGCCGATCCCGCCCAACGCGCCGCTCCAGTTCGAAGTCGAACTCGTCGACGTCCTGCAATAGTCGCCGAGATGGCCGTTACCGCCGACACGCTCGCCAGCATTGCCCTCGCCGCCGGCAAGGAGATCATGCGGATTTACCGCACGGATTTCGCTGTGGAGACAAAGCTTGACGCGTCGCTTCTGACCGAAGCGGACGGCCTCGCCGAAGCGATCATCCTCGCGGGTCTCCGCACGGCGGAGCCGGACCTGCAGGTTATCGCTGAAGAGTCGGTTGCGGGCGGCACGATCCCGGAGCATGGCAGCCGGTTTGCCCTGGTCGATCCGCTGGACGGCACGAAGGAATTTGTCGCGAAGAATGGCGAGTTCACGGTCAATATCGCGATCATCGAGCATGGCCGGCCCATCATGGGCGTCGTCTATGCGCCCGCGCTGCACCGGCTGTTCGTCGCCGAAAGCCCGTCGCATGCCTGGCAATCGAAAGCCGCGCCGGATGGCCCCGTGCCGAAAAAGCGCAACCCGCTTCGCATCCGGCCTGCCCCCGAAAAGGGCCTCACCGCAGTCGCCTCGAAATCCCACCGCTCGCCGGAAACCGATACCTGGCTGGCCAAGTATCCCGTGCAGGAGATCATAGGCGCCGGCTCCGCACTCAAATTCTGCCTGGTGGCGGCGGGCGAGGCAGATGTCTATCCGCGCCTAGGGCGCACGATGGAATGGGACACCGCGGCCGGTCAGGCCGTCGTCGAAGCGGCCGGCGGCCGTGTGCTGACGCTCGACCACGCCCCCCTGCTCTATGGCAAACGCGCGCGCGGTTATGACAATCCGGACTTTGTCGTCTATGGGGATGTGACGCCGCTCTGACGGCGCAGAGGTTGAAGATGGCCCGTCAATACTTTGGCACCGATGGCATCCGTGGACGGATCAACAAGCGTCCGATGACAGCCGAGACCGCGCTGCGACTCGCCATCGCGTCCGCCCGCACCTTCGCGCCGGAAGGTGGCCGCGAAGTGGTCATCGGGCGCGATACGCGCAGGTCCGGTGAGATGATCGAAGCAGCGCTGATCGCCGGCCTCACCTCGATGGGAGTCACCCCCGTCCGCCTCGGTGTTGTGCCCACGCCCGCTGTCGCCCTGATCGCTAGGGAGACCGGCGCCGCGCTGGGCTTCATGGTGTCGGCGAGCCATAACAAGTACGAAGACAACGGCCTGAAGCTGTTCAGCCCTGAAGGCGTGAAGTTCACCGACGAAGTCGAGGAAACGCTCGAGACCGCGATGGCCGCTGCCTTCGATGGCGACTATGCAGGCCCGGCCGCTGTGTCGGTGCCGAAAGACATGGTGGATGCCGGACGCCGCTACATTGGCCGCTGTCTCGAGACCATCGGCAAAGGCCAAGACTTCTCCAGGCTCAAGATCGTGCTCGACTGCGCGCACGGCGCCGGATTTGAAACCGCGCCCGAAGCCCTCCGCCGCCTCGGCGCGCAGCTCACGATCATCGGCGCGGCACCGGACGGCGTGAACATCAACGCGGGCGTCGGCTCGACCGCGACCGGCGCCCTCAAAGCGGCCGTCCTGGAGACCGGGGCCGATATCGGCATTGCGCTCGACGGCGACGCCGACCGGCTCATCGTTGTGGACGAAACCGGCGAGGAAGCCGACGGCGACCAGGTGATGGCCCTCATCGCCGGCGAAATGCATCGCACGAAACGGCTGAAGGGCGGCGGCATGGTCGCCACCGTCATGTCGAACATGGGTCTCGACGAGTACCTGAAAGCCTCGGGCCTCTCGCTCGCGCGAACGAAAGTCGGCGACCGCTATGTCGGCGAGCACATGCGCCAGCACGGCTACAATCTGGGCGGCGAACAGTCCGGTCACATCATCCTGTCGGATGTCTCGACCACCGGAGACGGATTGCTGGCGGGCCTACAGGTTCTCGCGGTGCTCGCCGCCAGCGGCGGCAAGGCGTCGGACATGCTGCGCGTGTTTGCTCCGGCGCCGCAGAAGCTGGTCAACATCCGCTATAGCGGCGCCAACCCGATGGACAGCGCGCGGGTCGCCGCCGCGCTCGCCGAGGCCGAAGCGCTCCTGGGCGCCAAGGGCCGCATGGTGGTGCGCAAGTCCGGGACGGAGCCCTTGATCCGCGTGATGGCAGAAGCGCTCGATGAGGCAATGATGCACCGCGCACTCACGCTTGTGGCCGACGCCGTGAAGGCCGAGGCCTGAGGCGATGAGCACCGAGCCGTCCGGCCATGGTGTCGTCGCCCTGACCTCCGGGGGCCCACATTCCTGGATCATGATCAACGCCTTGTTCGATCGGTTCGGCCCCTTCCCCGTCCTGATCGAAGAGGAAGAGCCGGCCAGCGTGTTCTGGGCGCGGCGGAAAAAACTGCTCGGTGCGGCGACCGTCGCCAGCATGCAGGCTGCGCGGATCCCGCTCAAGCTGACCAAGCGCGGCACAGAAAAGCGCATTGCCGAACTGATTTCCATGCACGGCCTGAAGCCGGAGCCGCCGGCCGGGCTCACAGCGCGCCGCGTCCCCTCGGTGAATTCGGAGGACGCGCGCGCCGCGCTCCGCCAGCTCGCGCCGAAGGCCGTGTTCGTCGTCTCGACACGGATGATCAGCATGGCGACCCTGCGCGCCGTCGACGCGCCATTCATCAACTACCATTCCGGAATCAATCCCGCATACCGCGGCATGTTCGGGGGTTATTTTGCCCTCGCGAAAGGGGAGCCACAGCATTTCGGCGCGACCGTTCACCTCGTCGATGAAGGTGTAGATACCGGTGGCATCCTTTATCAGAGCCAGGCCAAGGCCGCGCCCGCCGATAACTTCCACACCTATATCTGGACGCTGGCAGCCGCCAGCCGTGAGATCGTGATCAAGGCGATGGAAGATGCGCTTTCGGGGCGCCTCAACCCCTATGAGGTTGATCTGCCTTCGAAACAGTATTTCGCCCCTACCCTCGGCTTCTATGTCTGGACCGGGCTGACCCGCGGCGTCTGGTAGCTCGAGGCTGACTCTCCCAGCGTCACCTGTTGCGTCAGGCGGCCTGGCCGTCCAGTCTGCGCCAAACCCGAAAACACAGGAGGAGACAGATCATGCCCGAGGGCCAGACCCTGCCCGCTTTCCGCCCGCTGCCGCAAAAGACGCCAGATGTGCGCATGTTGCGCAAAGGTGATGCCATCTACATTGAGGCCGCCCAGCCACCCGGCGACAGGCCCAAGACCATTCCGCATTGCCTCGATGAGCGCGCCGCCCAGTACCCGGACCGCCCCTTCCTGCGCGAGCGTGATCCGAAGACGGATGAATGGGTGACGCTGACCTATGGCGAGGCAAAAGCCATCACCGACAGTCTCGCCCAGGCATTCCTTGACCTTGGCGCAGGGCCCGACGCGCCCGTGATGTTGCTCTCCGGCAATTCGATCCGTGCCGCGATGGTCATCCTGGCCGCCCAGAAGATTGGCGCGCCGGCCGCACCGATCTCGGTTCCCTATTCGACCATGTCCACCGATGTCGACAAGCTGAAGCACTGCTTCAACACGGTCAAACCGGCGGTCGTGTTTGCCGAACAACTCGCGCCTTTCAAGAAGGCCATCGCCGCCCTTCCTGCCGGCGCGTTCAAGATTGTGTCCGCGGCCTCCGAAGGCGACAATGCGGTGATCGCCTATGACGCGCTCTGCGAGACCGCGCCGACACCCGCCGTGGGCAAGGCAATGGCCAGCCTGAACGATGCCAGCGTTGCGAAATACCTCTTCACCTCCGGCTCGACCGGCATGCCGAAACCGGTACCAACGACGCAAGGGGCCATGTGCTCCATGATCGGCGGCCAGGAAGGCCTGCGCGACAATGCGCGCGATCCTGAGTATGATCCAGGCCGCGTCGACAACTTCCTCGACTGGCTACCCTGGAACCACATCTCCGGCTCCAACGTGAACTTTAACGGTGCCCTCTGGAATGGCTCAACCTTCTGGATCGACGGCGGCAAGCCGACGGCCGCCCTGTTCCACGAGACGATCCGCAACGTGCGCGAGTGCAGTCCGTCCGTGTTCGGAACAGCCCCGATTGCGCTCTCCATGCTCGCCGAAGCAATGGAGCAGGACGAGACGCTGCTGAAGGCCTTCTTCAAGAACATGCGCTCCATCGGTTATGGCGGCGCGACCTTGTCGGACGATCTCTACGACCGCCTTCAGGCGCTCTCCATCAAGGCCACCGGCCGGCGCATCCCGATCGTCACGATGTATGGCGCAACCGAAACGCAGGGCATCACCGTGGTGCACTGGGAAGTCGAGCGCGTCGGCCTTGTCGGCCTGCCGCTGCCCGGCACGACGCTGAAACTGGTGCCGAACGGCGAGAAGCTGGAAGTCCGCGTCAAGGGCCCGACCGTCATGCCGGGCTATCACAATGACCCGAAGAAGAATGCCGAAGTCTTCGACGAAGAGGGCTTCTACTGCCTGGGCGATGCGGTGAAATTCGTCGACGAGGCAGACCCCAACAAGGGTCTGATCTTCGATGGCCGCGTCGGCGAGGATTTCAAGCTGTCCTCCGGCACCTGGGTGTCCGTCGGCACGCTGCGCCCGGATTTCGTCGCCGCCTGCTCACCGCTGATCTTTGACGCCGTGATCTGCGGCCAGGACAAGGATTTCGCCACGGCGCTCGTTTGGCCCTCGCCCGTCGCCGCCGAGCAGTACATCAAGGCGGCCGGAGATCCGGCGAAGGGATTCGCCTCGCTGGCCGCCGACCTGAAGAGCCGGGCCGCAGCCTTCAACGCGTCTGAACAAGGCTCCTCTCGCCGCATCAAGCGGCTGATGATCC
>JAIXVM010000171.1 GCA_027482995.1 Hyphomonadaceae bacterium
CTTCGAAGCCGTCCATCTCGACGAGGAGCTGGTTCAGCGTCTGCTCACGCTCATCGTTCCCGCCGCCGAGGCCGGCGCCGCGCGAGCGGCCGACGGCATCGGTCTCGTCGATGAAGATGATGCAGGGCGCCGAGCGTTTCGCCTGTTCGAACATGTCGCGGACGCGGCTTGCGCCGACACCGACGAACATCTCGACGAAGTCCGAGCCGGAGATCGTGAAGAAGGGCACACCGGCTTCGCCGGCAACGGCGCGGGCCAGCAGCGTTTTACCCGTACCGGGCGGGCCGACGAGCAGCGCGCCTTTCGGGATCTTGCCGCCGAGGCGCTGGAACTTGGAGGGGTCCTGCAGGAACTCGACGATCTCCTGCAACTCTTCCTTGGCTTCATCGACGCCGGCGACATCGTCAAACGTGACGCGGCCATGCTTCTCGGTGAGGAGGCGGGCGCGGGATTTGCCGAAACTCATGGCGCCGCGCGTGCCGCCGCCCTGCATCTGGCGCATCATGAAGAACACGAAGGCGACGATCAGGACGATCGGCAGGAGCGAAAGGAGCACGGAGGCGACGTTGTTGCGGCCGACATCGGCTTCGACCTTGAAGGGCACGTTGTTGTCGCGAAGGATCTGCTCGGTGGTCATGTCGAGCTGACGGATCTCGCTGATCATCTTCTGGCCGTCGGTCGTGGTCACCATCAGTTTGGTGTCGCCGAGGGTGGCGTCTGCCAGCTTGCCTTCTTCGGCCAGCGTGTAGATGTCCGACAGGCGGGCCGATTTGGCGCTGGCGACTTCTGGATTGCCGCCCATCATCACGGCCATGCCGATGACGAGGAGGGCGAGCGCGCCCCAGACAGCAAGATTACGGATGTTCATGGCAAGTCTCGCACAAAGGAAACAGTATCAGGACAGAAGATAGGCGGCACATCCTGCAAAAACGACTCCTTTCCGCTGCCTGCGGCAATTTCTTGCGCAGAATTGAGGAAAAGACGCCGGAACGCGCCGATCCGGCTGCCCAGTGCCGTGCAGTCTGGCGCATTTAGGTTACGGGCGCGTTCAGGCGAAAGCTTCAATCCAAGCCGGTTGGGGGAGACCCGGACGCCGCCCAGCGTAGCGCCCCGGAAGGCTGGCGCGCCGTGGATCCGGGCGATCAAGCCCGCGAGGTTCTCCGCGCGGGGCGGCGTTTCGCGGCCAGAAAGGCACTGGATCAGGGTGCCGAGCGCCCGGGCGGCGCGCTCCGGCGGCAGCGCATCGAGCCGGGCCAAGGCCGCGCCGTCTGGTGTGAGGGTGACCGACTTTTCGAGCCAGTCCGCGAGCGCAACGTCTTCGATGGCGCGCAGCAGCGCAAACCGTTGCTGGCACGACAGGAGACGCCCCGTGAGCCGGTCGTCCGGGCCAGACAGGCGGGCGCGGACGCGGGCGCGTTCGAAGGCGGGGTTCTCGTTTGAGGGATCTTCAGCCCAGCCGGTCCCCTGCCCCGTCAGCCAATCGCGCAAGCGGGTCCGGCGTTCGCCTAGCAAGGGCCGGGCGATCCAGACGCCGGCGCCTTCCGGCCAGACCGGGGACAGGGACAGGGCCCGCATGCACGCGAGGCCGTACCAGCCAGACCCTTGCCGGGCGCGCATCAGGAAGGTTTCGGCCTGGTCGTCGGCCGTGTGGCCGGTTAGGAGCAGCTGTCCGCCGGCCGACTTGAGCGCGCCGGCAAGGAGCGCATGCCGGGCCCGCCGGGCGGCGGACTGGCGCGCTTCGGGGGCTTGCCACTGAAGGGTTTGATGCGGGAGCCCAAGGCGTTTGCTGAGCGCCGCCACCGTTTCCGCTTCGGCGGCAGAGGCAGGCCGGAGGCGGTGATCCACGGTGAGGACGATCAATGAGGCGCCGGACTTCGCGGCCCATTGATGGGCGAGGGTCAGCAGGGCGACCGAGTCGCTTCCGCCGGAGACGGCCAGTCCGATGGGGCCCGCGCGCAAGTCGGCGGGTACAGCCTCAAGGGCGGCGGCGAAACGGGCCGGGAGGTCTAGCTGCCGCACCCGGCCTGCGTCCGCTCGACGGCGGCGATGTCACGCACGATTTTCGTGGCCTTGGGGTAGCGCTTCGGCAGGGTGTTGAGGGCCGTGCAGGCTTTCTCGTTCTCGCCAAGGATGCGCAGGGTGCGGGCGAGGCGCACGAGGGCGTCCGGCGCGCGTTCGTCATCCGGGTATGACCGGATGAGGGTTGTATAGGCAGCGCCGCTATCGGCGTAGGCTTCCTGGCGGAACAGCGCTTCGCCGAGCCAGAAATGGGCTTCGCCCACCTGCGGGTCCTTGCCGAATTTGGTGATGAAAGCCTGGAAGGCTTCTTCCGCGCCAGCATTGTCCTGCGCAATCAGGCGGGCCTTGGCCTCAGCGAACAAAGGGCCGGCTTCTCCCGGAAGCTGGCTGGCGGACAGGGTTCCGAGCGAGCCTTCCGGCAGGGCTGAGGCCGAGGCGGGCACTGAGAGCGCCGCCGGGCCAGAACTCGAACCTTGCTCGGGCACATCCTCAGCCACCGGCTCCGGCGTGATGCCGAGCATGGTCTGGATCGTTGCGACGGAGCGGCGCATCTGCGCCATGTCGCGGATCAGCGTTTCATTGTCCGACAGCAGGTCGTCATTGGTTTCGCGGGCGCGGCTCAGCTCGAACTCGAGCGCCTCGACGCGGCCATTCAGTGTACTGATCTGCCCTTGCAGCTGGTTGACCTGCACCAGCATGTCCGCCGTCTGCTGACGGGCCTGATCTACCTGCAGCGACAGATCCCCCGTCGTCACACCCTTGGTGATCGGCGCGCTGCGCACGGGGGTGGTGACGGTCTGGGCAGTGGACGGCACGATCAGACACGCCGCGACGGCGAGGCTCAGAAAGGCAGGTTTCAACATGGCAGGGGTTTCTCCGGCGGTACGCAAACGGGCACGAGGCACGGCAGTAAAAGAAACAGCCGGGGCCAAATTATGGCGCCCGGCTGCCTGAATGTCTGCTTAACAGAACGCTTAGCTGGTGGCGCCAGAAACGATCTGCGTCCAGCCGTTGCGGTTCAGAGCCCAGGACTGTTCGTCCGAACCGGCCACAACCGGGCGCTCTTTGCCGTAGGAGACGGTGTCGATGCGCGAAGCGCTGACGCCGAGGCTGACGAGGTATTCTTTGACAGCGTTGGCGCGCTGCTCGCCGAGGGCGAGGTTGTACTCGCGCGTGCCGCGCTCGTCGGCGTTGCCGGCGATCAGGACGCGAACGGTCGGGTAGGACGAGAGCCAGGCGGCCTGACGCTTCAGGATGTCCTGGTCGTCAGAGTCGAGGCTGGACTGGTCGAGACCGAAGTACACGCGCTCACCGACGTTCACGCGGAAATCTTCGAGCGAGCCGGCCTGGATCGACGATTCGACGACGGGCGGCTTCACTTCCGGCTGCTGCGGGACAACAACTTCAGCCGGCTTGGCTTCTTCGACGGGCTTCGGCTGGGAGGCGCAGGCGCCCGTGGCCAGAAGCGCGGCGGCAGCAGTCACTTTGAGGAATGTTTGCATGGTGTCGGGGCTCCTAAGGATTGGACGATGCGCTGGCGTGGTACGAGGCGTTCGTTTCTGAACTCTCTACAGAACCAACATTAACTCCTTAATCTGACCGAATTGCGACGACAATCCACACGCGTGTCAATTCAGCCAAATCAAGGCTCAGATCAGCCGGTTAGCAGTCCCGGCGAAGGCTGCCTGCTTAAATTCCGGCAATGTGCAGTTACTGCAGCAGCGGCGACCAGGCGGGGTCGGACGCATCGGTCTGGGTGGTCATCCGGCGCTCATTGCGGCCGGACAGGTCAACCGACCAGAGCTGCGGGCTGGCGCCCGGGCGCGCTTCGCGGAAATACACGATGACGCGGCCGTTCGGGGACCAGTCCGGACCCTCGTCGAGATAGGCCTCGGTGAGCAGGCGCTCGCCTTTGCCGTCCGTGCCGATGACGCCGATGTAGAACTTGCCGCCCTCCTGCTTGGTGAAGGCGATCAGGTCGCCGCGCGGGGACCAGACGGGCGTCGAATAGCGGCCCTTGCCGAAAGTGATGCGGCAGGCCGTGTCGCGGCCGCCCGACGGACAGGCGCGCTGCGAGCCATCGGCGTTCATGATGTAGAGCTGCGGCGAGCCGCCCCGGTCGGAGTTGAAGACGATCGACTTGCCGTCCGGCGACATCGAGGGGGAGGTGTCGATCGACGGATGGTCGGTCAGGCGATCGGATTCGCGGGTGCGCAGGTTCATGATGTAGATGTCGGTATTGCCGCGCTGGGCCTGGCTGAGCAGCACGCTCTGGCCGTCCCGCGAGAAGCGGGGGGCGAAGGTCATGCCGGGGAAGTTGCCGAGCAGTTCCTGGCGGCCGGTCTCGATGTTGAAGAGATAGACGCGCGGCTTGCCGCCTTCATACGACATGTAGGTGATCTCCTGCGCCGACGGGGAGAAGCGCGGGGTCAGCACGGTCGAGCGGCCGGAGGTCAGGTATTCCTGGTTGGCGCCGTCCGAATCCATGATCGCGAGGCGCTTGACGCGCGCTGTCTTGGGGCCGGTTTCGGCGATGTAGACGATGCGGGTGTCGAAGTAGGGATCTTCGCCGGTGAGGCGCTGGTAGATCGAGTCCGAAATCTTGTGGGCGATGCGGCGCCAGTTTTCCGGCGTCGTGGTGAGGCGTCGGCCCGGCTCGCCGTTGATGCGCATCAGCTCCCCGCCATAGATGTCCCAGAGGCGGAAGGAGACAGCGACCTTGCCGTCGGGCAAGTCCTCGAACGTGCCGACGACGAGGCCCTCGGTCTTGATGATCTTCCAGTCGGCAAAGCGTGGCTCGGCGTTGATGGTCAGGTCGCGCTGGATGAAGGAGGCGGGGTTCTGCAGGTCGAACAGGCCGGTGGAGGCAAGGTCGGCGCGGACGACTTCGACGATCTGCCTGGCGAGATCGCCATTGGCGCCGGTGACCTGGAAGTCCGGGATCGCGATCGGCGTCGGCTGGAAGTTGCCTTCATCGACGCGGACGCGCAGCTGCGCCGAGGCAGGTGCGGCGAGCCCGAGGGCGATCAGGGCGACGGCGAGGAAGTGCCGGATAGAGTTGATGGTTCTTTGGGTCATCCCCGGGAACTCCTGTTCAAATGCATGGCGCGATCATTCCTGAATGGGGCCGATCGTCACTTCGATATCTTTCCACTGTTCATAAGCGTCTTCGGGCAGGTTGTAAGGCGCGCATTTGCGCACCGCCCGCAGTGCCAGGTCGACCGCGAGGCCGGAGCGGCCCGCGGGGCGTGATTTCGGGCTGACGAGTTCGGCCGAGCCGATCAGCGCGCCGTCAGTGCCGAGCTGCATGCGGATCACGACGTCGATCTGGTCTTCCTTCGGCAGGTCTTCGATGCCGCGCCAGCAAAAACCAATCTGGCGGCGCACGGAGGCCTGCAGCGAGGCGGTGTTGCCGGAGCGGTCGCCCACCCCTTCCCGGTCGCGGTCGGCATTGCCGATGGCGGGACGATCAGGCGTTTCCTGCGCGGCGGCGCGCGGGCGGGTCTGGCGCTTGTCCTGCAGGGCCTTGTCGAAATCATCGAGGAAGGCGAGGTCGTCTTCCTTGGCTTTTTTCGGCGGCTCCTTCTTGATCAGGGCCTCCTGCTTTTTCGGCTCCGGCTTCTTGGGCTCGGGCTTCTTGATCGCTTCCGGCTTGACGCGCGGATCAGGGACGGCCTCGGCCTCTTCCGGTTCGGCGGTGGGCTCGGGCGGGGCTTCGGCGGGCGCTTCCTCGACTTCGGGTTCGGGCGGCGGCAGGGCTTCGTCCACGGGCTCGGGGGCCTTGCGCAGTTCACTGACATTCGAGACGAGGCCGACATCCTCGAAATCGATCGGCAGGTCGGCGGAGGGCGCGCACTCGGGCAGCTGCATCACGATCTCGATCGAGCGGATACCGGGATTCTCGCGGCGGAGTTTCTCGATCGCCTTGTCACACTGCGATTCCGGC
>JAIXVM010000033.1 GCA_027482995.1 Hyphomonadaceae bacterium
GGTCGCCGCCACGACGCTGACTATCGCCGGCATGAGCCCAGACCGGACCTTGTACCTCGGAGACTTGCGCCCAGGCGCCGCCGGTACAGCTACGCTCTATGCGCAGTCGAACGGTCCTTTCAGGGTCAATGTTTCCTCACAGAACCGGGGGAAACTAGAACACGAAGATGATCGCCAACTCGAGGGAATTGCCTATCAGGTCGTCACCGAAGGCGCGATGTCGAGCCTTGCCCAGCCGATGTCACTCTTCTTCGAAGGGCCAACGCCGCTTCTTGGCAAGCGCCTAGATTTCACCTTCCGTACGCCTCCCGCACCACTTGTCTTCGCAGGAACGTACAAGGACGTTATCGAAGTCGAGATAACTCCCTACTGAAGCCGCAAAGTCTGCGACCTCTCGTTTACCCAATGTTACACAAAGCCTGCGTATCCTCCGTGTGTATGCGGAGGTTCTTAGTGTGCGACAGCCATTACTTGTAGCTCTGGCATACCTGATCGCGATGCCCGCACTTGCAGAGTCGTCAGGGACACTGCGTGTTTCAGGTGTGATCCAGCCAGCTTGCTCCCTCGCGGCCGGTATGTTTGCCGTTGAGTCCAGCGGCGCCGGCACCTGGACCGGCACCGCAAGCTATACATGTAATTCAGGACACCTCGTCGTCATTTCGCTTGGCCAAGAACTCGCCGGCGCAACCATCGAGATTGACGGTATCGGCGCGTCGGTTGCCGACGAGATCGGGCAGGCGGTCATCTATCGACGGGAACCGCACTTCGGTCCCGCCACTGTAGAGATCCGATCCGGGGAAACCCTGTACGACGTCGACGCACGAATTGTCGTTCAGCCACTCTGAAGGCCCGCGTACACGAAGGCTGTGCTGAACGTGTATCCCCCAGCACCGACGCACGGTGACCAAAGGCCTTCGCGGTTCTAATCGAATGGCGCGGAAAACCGACGGACATTCGCGTCGACAATCACCCCGAAAACATCAGCGCCGCGCTGCAAACCTGGGCGGCAAAGCGCGGTATCGGGATCTTCTGCATCCAGAGCGGCAAGCCGTAGCACCGCGAACCCGCCGGCCACCGGCTCAAGTGCTGTGACCAGACCTATGTCGAGCGTTACTTTTGGGCGACCCGCCAACAATCGCAAGGTCAGATCATCTTCAACACGATCGAGGAGATCAAACAACACGCCATCAGATGGCTATCGACTTGCAACAACCAGAGCCCCAATGTGGGCATCGGCTGCACTACCCCGGTCATGAAACTGAAACCTGCCGCGTGAAATCCAGCAATCCGGCCGTTTAAAGACGGGATGATTCCCCCGGCGCCAAGCACCGAGAACTGTCCGTTCTCGGCAATGTCCGGCCTGGTGCTGGTGATCCAACCGAATGACGGGACTGAGGCGACTCTGCCGGACGCCGAGTTGAATGATCGGAGCCGACCTGGCCCAAAACGGTCGGACGGGGCTCTCCTGGGAATGTCTGAATTACTTCGGAGGTTAGACGCTCGTCTTTAAGTCGAGGAGTAGCTCGAACGCAGTTCTCTCGGTTTACGATGAACCGTAGGGAACCCGCTTCACCCGACTGTCGCTTCGACGAACCGGTACCCGACGCCGGGTTCTGTCGTGATAAGGCTCGGCGCGTCTGGTCGGACCTCGATCTTCTGGCGCAAGTGGCGCACGTGGACGCGCAGCGCTTGAACATCGGCTGCATCTGCATCGCCCCATACCGTGCGCAGCAGGTGACGGTGGGTGAGAACCTTGCCGCGATGGCTGACGAGTTCGCGCAGGAGATCAAATTCGAGCGGCGTCAGTTTTGGGTCTGCCCCTGCAACCCGCACCTGGCGCTTGATCAGATCGATATTCAGGCGGCCGTCATCGTAGGTGCCCTCGGCGCCCTGCATGGCGAGGCGGTGGCGCAGCGCGGCACGCACGCGGGCCATGAACTCTGCGACGCCGAACGGCTTGGTAATGAAATCATCCGCCCCCGCATCAAGGGCTGCGACCTTGCGGGCCTCCTCGTCCAGCGCCGAAAGGACGAGGATGGCTGGCCTGTCGATCGCAAGAAGCGGAGCGATCAGGCCGGCGCCGTCACCGTCTGGGAGGCCGAGATCGAGAACCACAAGATCGGGCCGCATCGCCTGGGCCTGCGCCAAGCCGTCCGCCAATGTGCCAGCTTCCACGACGGCAAAATCTTCGGCTAACAAGGTTGATCGCAGAAACCGCCGGATCGCATTTTCGTCATCAATGATCAGGGCTTTGTTGCGTTCGCTTGGCATGACGCCCCTCATGCCGTGGCGCTCTCCGGAAAAGCAAGGGTGAAAACAGCGCCCGTGCGGTCGCTCCGGTTGCGGGCACTCACCTTCGCGCCCATCAGGCTGGCGAAACCCTTGACGATGGGCAGGCCGAGGCCCGTTCCACCGTTGGCAGCCTTCTCCCCGCGATAGAACTTCTCGAACAGCTTGTTTTGCGAACCGGCAGGAAGGCCGGGGCCATCGTCGATCACCTCGAAAATGATCCCGCCGCCATCCCGCTGCGCGCGCAAGGTCACTTCACCTCCTGCAGCGTTCGCCCCGTGGACAATCGCATTCTCGACCAGATTGAAGAGGACCTGATTGAGCAGGCTTGCATCCGCGTTCAGCATCGGAAGCGCCGGCGCCACATCCCCGGAAAGCCAGATACCTTCCGCCAGAGGCTCGGCGCGTTTGAGAACACCGGCGACCACGTCGGAGACGTCCAGCGGCTCAGATTTCGCCTTGACGCCGCCAGCATCCAGCCGGGTCATGTCCAGCAGCTTGACGACATAGCGCTGCATGCGATCGGCTTCAGCTTCGATGCCTGAGAGCAGCTCTGTACGCGTTGTTTCATCGTACTTGTCACCGTAGGTGCGCAAGAACGAGGCCGCGCCCAGTATGCCGGCGATTGGTGTTTTCAGATCGTGCGATAGCGACGCAAGCATCGTACCTCGCAGGCGCTCGGCCTCGATTTCCACGCGGCCTTCTTCAAAAGCGCGTGCAATATGTGCACGCTCAAGGGCTGTTGCGCCCTGGTCCGCCATGGCGTCCAGCCGGCGGCGCTCGGCTGGCGACAAGAGCCCATCGCGCGCGACCGCGAGCACACCCGAGAAAAGCCGCGCCGTGCGTAGGGGAACAAACAGCCAGCGGGCTCCGGGAAGAGTGTCGGCGCCGCGACCCGCGGCCTGGCCCTTGTCCATCGTCCAATGCGCTGCTGCCATATCGGCCTCATTCAATTCGGCAGACCCCGGCGCCGTGCCCGCCAGCCGCAGGTCCCTCGTGCCGACACGGGCAAACACCGCGCAGTCCGCGTCAAAGGCGCGGGCGGTGTAGGCCGCGAGTGTCTGGGCGACTTCGTCTTCGCTGGCAACGCTCGCAAGACCCTTGGCCAGCCCAAGGAGTTCGCGGGATGTGCGCGCCTCGGTCCGGGCGAGGAGAGTCTGCTGGCGCGCGCGGGAGGCCAATGTCGAAACCACCATTGCGGCGCCCGAGAAGGCAATGATCGCCAGCACGTTTTCCGGGTCTGAGACGGTGAACGAATAACGGGGGTCCGTGTAAAACCAGTTATAGGCGAGCGCGCTGGCGAGGCCCGTAAACACGCCCGCCCAGACGCCGCGCGTCAGCGCGCTGATAAGGACGCCCGCCAGATAGACGAGCGTGAGATTCGACACGCCGACAAGCGCATCAAGCGGATACGCAATAGCGGTAGCCAGCGCCGTCATCCCGAGAGACTCCGCCAAGCCCAGAGGCGTGAGAGCCGGGAGCGCGAATACGCGGCTGAGGGGCCGCTTGGCCGACTGTTCGGCCTCCTCTGGAACCACGTAGACCGCAATCGTTGCGGCCTTGTCGATCAAGTCGCGAACGACCGATCCGAACACGACTTCAAACAAGGGGGGCCGCTTCGCTTTGCCGACGACGATATGCGTGACGTTCTGCTCGCTTGCGAAGCTGAGCAGTGTTTCCGCAATTGCGTCGCCCGGAAGCGTCGCCGTGTCGGCCCCCAGCCGCGAGGCGAGGCGAAGTGTTTCGGCAATGCAAGCGCGTTCGGCGTCGGACAGCCGGCTTTCGCGCGTCGTCTGGACATGAGCGGCGATCCATTGCGCCCTGGCGCGGTCGGCGAGGCGCTTGGCATGGCGTACCACTTCCTGCGCCTCTTCCCGTTCGTCCACGCAGACGAGAATGCGCTCACCCGCGGCCCAAGGCACGGTTTCGCCCTGCGCGGTGCGGTGCCCGCGCACCTGATCGTCGATCCGGTCGGCCGCGCGGCGCATCGCAAGCTCGCGCAGTGCAGAGAGATTCCCGGGGGCGAAGTAATGGCGCAGCGCGCGCTTGGCCTGATCGGGCGCGTAGACCTTGCCTTCGCGCAGGCGCTCGATCAGCTCGTCCGGGGTCAGATCAATCAGCTCGATCTCGTCGGCTCGGTCGAGGATGGCATCCGGCACCGTCTCGCGCACACGCACTCGGGTGATACGGGCGACAACATCGTTCAGACTTTCGACGTGCTGGATGTTCAACGTGGCCCATACATCGATCCCCGCCGCGAGTACTTCTTCGACATCCATCCAGCGTTTCGGGTGGCGCGAGCCCTCGACATTCGTGTGGGCGAGTTCGTCTATCAGGGCGACCTGGGGCTTGCGGGCGATCAGCCCGTCCAGATCCATCTCGTCCAGCTCTTGCCCGCGATATCCGAGCGAGCGTTTGGGCAGGATCTCGAGCCCGTCGCACAGCGCTTTCGTCTCGGCACGGCCGTGCGTCTCGATCACGCCTGCGACGATGTCCAATCCGTCTGCCCGCTTTTTCCTGGCATCCGACAGCATCTCATAGGTCTTGCCCACACCCGGCGCCGCGCCAAGGTAGATCTTCAGTTTGCCCTGGCCTTCCGCTTTCGCCTTTGCGAGCAATGCGTCCGGCGACGGGCGGGAATCCTCGTCATTCATTGCGCAGCCGCGCTCCGCGCGTCGAGGGCGAGGTTCAGGGCCAGGACGTTCACGCGGGGCTCGCCAAACACGCCCAGCGCACGTTGTTCGGTGTACTGATCTATCAAGGCTTCAACATCGGAGACCGGAATCGACCGGGCCGCAGCGACGCGTCCGACCTGAAACAGCGCGGCGCGGGGCGAGATATGCGGATCGAGGCCCGAGGCGGATGCGGTCAGCAGTTCGGATGGAATCTCGGATGCAGGCACCCCGTAACGCCCGGCGTCCGCTACAATCCGGTCCGCCAAGGCCTGCGATGTCGGGCCAAGGTTGGAGCCTGACGAGGCCTGGCCGTCATAACCGGCGCCGGCGGCGGAGGGCCGGCCCCAGACATAGCGATCTGAGGTGAAGCTCTGTCCGATCAGGCGGGAGCCGACAACGGCGCCGTTCCGGACGATGGCCGAGCCATTGGCTTGCGCGGGAAACAGCATCTGCCCGAGACCGGTCATGGCAAGAGGATAGGCAAGTCCCGTGAGCAGTGTAAAGAGCAGGGTCATCACAAGGGCGGGGCGGAGGTGTGAGAACATCGAAAGCGCCTTCAAGCGAGATTGAGGGAAGATATCACAACGTCGATCAGCTTGATGCCGATGAACGGGGTAACCAGGCCGCCCACGCCATAGATGGCGAGGTTGCGGGCTAGGAGTTGGCCTGCA
>JAIXVM010000290.1 GCA_027482995.1 Hyphomonadaceae bacterium
AGATCGAGCTTGTGGTCGGCGAAGCCTGGGCAACCACATGAGCGCGTTTGAACCGATCGCCATCGTTTCGGAAGCTTGCGTTTTGCCCGGCGCGAACTCGCCAAGCGCGCTTTGGACTGTCGTTCGCGAAAAACGCGTCGTTACAAGAGCGGTTCTCCCTTCGGAGCTTGGCCTTGCCGGGACGGCGTCAACCTCGACCCGCTACGTCTCCGGTAGGGTGGACCAGGCCGCGGTTCAACATGAGGGCTACGAGCGACTTGAAGGCCTGTCCGCCTCAGGGCTTGACCCCGTTCATCGCTGGCCCCTACAGGCCGCCTGGGACGCTTGGTCAGCGGTTGCGGGGGCGGAAAAGACAGCGCCCGCCAAGCGCGGCGTCTTCCTGGCCAACCTCTGCTATCCCAGCCACGCGAAGGTGGACTATGCCGAAGAGGTCTGGCGCACTGGCCGGACGCAGCGTCCTCTATCGGATACCCTGAATTCGGGACTGCCCGCCCGGCTGATCGCGCGGATGATTGGGGCAGAAGGCCCCGCACTTGCGCTGGATGCGGCCTGCGCTTCGTCTCTCTACGCACTTGAAATTGCTTGCCGGAAGCTCGCCAGCGGTCAGATCGACATCGCGCTGGTCGGTGCGGTCAATGCGGCCGACAATCTCATCCTGCACATCGGCTTTGATGCGCTGAAAGCGCTGAGCCCGTCTGGGCGTTCGCGCCCGTTCGTTCAGGGTGCGGACGGGTTGGTACCGTCCGAGGGCGCCGCTGCGGTTGTGCTGAAGCGGCTATCCGACGTCAAGAAGAACGACCGTGTGCGGGCTGTCATCCGCGGCATCGGCTTGTCCAATGACGGACGACGCAAAGGCTTTCTCGCGCCGGATTCAGGTGGCCAGACCGAGGCGATGAATCGCGCTTATCAAATGGCGCAAGTCGAACCCGGTTCGATTGGCTTTCTCGAATGCCATGCGACGGGAACACCGGTCGGCGACAGTGTCGAAATCCAGTCGGCCGTTTCCGTTTTCGGGTCACAACGGGAACTCCCCATCGGTTCACTGAAGGCCAATACGGGGCACCTGATCACGGCGGCGGGTCTCGCCAGCGTGCTCAAGCTGACGGCGGCAATGGAGGCAGAAGAACTTCCGCCCATGCCGCTCGACGGCAAGCTGATTGCGCCGTTGGCCGACACGGGTCTGTCACCTCTGACGAACGTCCAGGCATGGAACCGCAATCCGGACACGCCCCGCCGGGCCGCAATCAGCAATTTCGGTTTTGGCGGCAACAACTCTCACCTGATCCTCGAGGCGCATGAACCGGTGCGCGGCTACATCAACGGTCATGCAACGGACGCTGCGCCAGAATCAGAAGCCATCGTGATCGTCGGTATAGGTCTGATGGCGGGCACCGATCGCGGCGAGCGAAGTGTCATTCGCCGTCTGATCAATTCGCCCGCGACATCTGTGCGGCGCGCCGATCTCGTCGGCGCCGATCCCGTCAAGAGCCGCATTCCGCCTTCAGATCTATTGAGAGCTGAAGCGCACCAGTTGGCGATCCTTGATGTCTCACAGATGGCGCTTGAAGGCGTCACGCGTGTTGCTTCAGAATGTAGCGGTGTTTTCGCGGGCATCCGTTGCGCGGACGATTCCGCCCGTTGGCCGGTCCGGGAGCGCCTGAAGGCGAAACTGATTTCCGAAGGGCGCAACGACATCGAAGCCGAGCTCGACGCGGTTGCGCCGGCTCTGGTAGCCGCCGACGTGCTCGGCGCCATGGCGAACATGGCCGCCAACCGGATCACGTCCTGCGAAGACTTCCGGGGACAGGGCTTCGCCATCGCGGCGGAAGACAGCTCGGGCCTTGCGGCGCTCGACGTAGCGGTCGCGGCCTTGCAGGCAGGCACGCTTGATCTGGCCGTCGTGACGAGCGCCGACTTTGCAGGCGCCATCGCGCCCGCGAGCGATCCGGCGGATCAGGCTGTCGCGCTTGTCCTGAAGCGAAAGAGCGACGCGGAAGCAGCGGGAGATCAGATCAAGGGCATTGTGTCCGACATTTCATGGTCTGGCGCAGGACGGGGTCGAACTGCAGCGCTTCAATCCGTGTACGGTGATGCTGGCGCTGCTGGCGGTCTGTTTGATCTCGCCGTCAGTCTTTCGCTTGCCGCCCGGTCGCACGCGATGCAACCGGATGGAGCCGCCGTGACGCTCGATCAGTCCGAGCAGGATCTGCAGTTTTCGTCCGCCAATCCCGCCACGTCCCAACCCATTCAAGTGACAGCGCGCGCTGCCCCGCCCGTGCCGACGCCAGACATGCTCCGACCGACCCCGCGCCTTGTCTTCGCCGCAGCCGCAAACCGCCCCGCGCTGGCTACAAAACTGAAGGCCGGTAAGACCGGTGGCTCCGGCCGCGTCCGGATTGCGATGTTCGCGAAAGACGAAGCTGACCTGACGGAGAAAACGAAGGCGGCGATCAACGCTCTGGACGGCAAACAAGCACCGGAAGCGCCGGGCATCTGGTTCGGAGAGGGAGACCCCGAAGGGGAGCTCGCTTTCGCACTGACCGGTTCAGCCGCCTCGTATCCGCGCATGGGTCGCGGCTTGTTGATGGCGTTCCCGGAAGTTGCTGAGCGCCTCGGCGCCATCCCGAAGGCGTCGGCCATGACGCACCTGCTCGCAAAATCCTCGCTCTCGGAGTTCGAACAGCTTTGCGCGGTCTCCCTCGTCACGCAGGCACACGCCATTCTCCTCCGGGACGTGCTCGAACTGGAGCCGCACGCAGCGATCGGCCTCTCGCTCGGGGAGAGCAACGCGCTCTTTGCCTTCGGTTTCTGGAAGGACATGGGCGGCCTTCTGGACGATATCGAGAAGGCAGCGATGTATGAGCGCCATCTGGGCGGCGCATTCGAAACAGCGGGTGAAGCCTGGGGGCCGAACGTGCCATCCGACTGGACCAACTGGCGCGTCCGCGCGCCGGTTGCGCGCGTCCGGGATGCACTCCGGTCCGCGCCGCACGTCGAGATCACGATCATCTATACCGACGACGACGTGATGATCGGCGGCCCGGCGGATGCTTGCCGCACGTTCTGCCAGCAATTCGGGCCCGGCACAGGGACGCTGATGCACCAGCACCTCGTCGTCCACGCCAATGCCATGAAACCGTTCGAGGCGAAGTGGCGCGAACTTCATTCGCGGCCCGTTTCGCGCGCGAGCAACGTGCGCCTGTATGCCAATGCCATCAACGCCGCTTATGTGCCGTCGAGGGCACGCGTGGCCGACATGTTGACCCGGCAAGCGGTAGCCACGGTCGACTTCCCCGCCACGATCCGTCAGGCGTGGGACGACGGTGTGCGAACGTTCGTCGAGCTTGGGCCGCGCGACACGCTCACTCAGAGTATTGGCCAGATACTAGCCGGCAAGCCGCATCTGGCGGTGGCCACTGACCGAGTCGAAAACTCGGAACTTGCTCAAGTCTCCGAACTCGCCGCCCGTCTGTATGCTGAGGGCTTCAAGGTGCGCATTGACCGGATCGCCGCGCGGCTCGATGAAGCGCGCGCGCATCCTTGGCAGCATGCAGCGCCTTACAAGGTGTCGCGCCCGGCCCATTACGCGCCGCCCCGACTGCCGGCCGCAGAGCCAACGTCGACTGGCTTGCCGCCAGCGC
>JAIXVM010000165.1 GCA_027482995.1 Hyphomonadaceae bacterium
GGCGGCTTCAACGGCGCTGTCGAGCAACTCCGTCTCGAGAATGCGAGCCTGACCTATCAGGACGCCCAGGCCGGCGCACACTATGAGCTGCGCGAACTGGACCTGACCGCCGCCATGACCGCGCTCGACGAGCCGTTCAAGCTCGACGCGGAAGGCTTCTTCCAGGGTCAGAAGTTCTCGATCGATGCCAATCTGGACTCGCTCGAAGCCGCCACCACCGGCCAACCGGCCAAACTTGTGGCCACCTTCGGCACGGCCTTCGTCAAGGCGCGCTATGATGGTGCGGTCACGCTCGGCACGGTGCCCGCACTCGACGGCAAGTTCTCCGCCAGTTCCGAAGCGGTCAGCTCCCTTCTGGATTATGCGAAGGTCGAGGTGCCGTTCGACCTTTCGAAACTGGGCAAGATCAACGCGGAAGGCGACGTCTCCGGCACGCTCGACACGCTTGCCATCAATGTGCGCAAATTCAATCAGTCCTCGGAACTTGCGAAGACGGGCTTCACCGGCAAGATCAATCTGGGTCCTGCCCCGACCGTCACCGGCGACTTCACGTTCGATGCTCCGAAGATCGACGCGCTCGCGAAGTTTGCGGCGATTGAACTGCCGATCAATGTCGCGCCGCTCGGCGCGCTCGATGTTGAAGGCAAGGTCAGCGGCGCGCTGACCGAGCCGGCTCTCTCGTTCCAGAAACTGAAGGTCAAGGGCCCGCTGATTACCGCCGACTTTGTGGGCGGCGTAGGCCTCGGCGCCGCGCCTTCCGTCAAAGGCAAGCTCAGCTTTGAAACGCCGCAGGCTGGCGAACTGGCGCGCCAGATGAAGGTCGAACTACCGGCCGCATCCGCACTCGAAAAGGTCACGTTCGCGGGCAATGTCGCGGGCGCACTCGACGCGCTGCAACTGACCGGAATCAATTTCGTCCATGACGGCGATCTGCTCAAGGCAGCCTACACGGGTGATCTGGCACTCGCTGAGCCCGGCGCCTTCAAAGGCAAGCTCAACGCCTCCAGCCCCCAGCTGCGCGCCTTGCTCGCGGCGGCTGACATTGAACTCGCACCCGGCGCCACGCTGCAGACTTTCTCGGCCGCCGGCGATGTCAGCGGAAGTTTCACCAACATTGCCCTCTCCGTCCTCGACATGAAACTCGATGGCATCACGGCCAAGGGCACCGCCGGGCTTGACCTCTCGGGCGCCAAGCCGCGCCTCACCGGCAAGCTCAACATGGGCGCGCTCGACCTGTCGCCCTTCCTTGCCCCGGCCGACCAGGAGGCGAAACCGGCCCAACCGCTTCAGGCCTGGAGCAAGGACAAGCTGGACCTCGCCGGCCTTTCGGCCGCTAACGCCGATCTCCAGATCGTCACCAGCGAGATCACCCTCGGCAGCGTCAAGCTGACGGACGCGGCCCTCACCGCAAAGCTCACCGATGGCAAGCTCGCCGCCGACCTGTCGAAATTCAAGGCCTTCGGCGGCAACTGGGAAGGCCGGATGTCGGTCGACGCCTCGTCCGCCATCCCCACTGTCTCGCTCGCCATGCAGGGTGACAGCGTTGCGATGTCGAACCTGCTCGGCACGCTCGCCGGGTTCGACAAACTCGCCGGCACGGGCGCCTTCAAGGTCGATGCAACCACGCGCGGGGACACGCTAGACGCACTGATGAACGGCCTAAACGGCCAGGTTTCGACCAATCTCAGCGAAGGCGCCCTGAAGGGCCTCAACGTCACGCAGCTCGTGCGCAGCGCTCAGTCGCTCCAGCAGGCGTTTGCCACCGGGAAACTGAATGCGATCGACTTCCGCAGTGTACTCTCGCCGACAGCCGAGACGGACTTCACGAAGTTCGACAGTGTGCTGAAGATCAAGGACGGTGTGGCCACGGTCGATCTTCTCAAGCTGATCAGTCCAGCCCTCGGCATCGACGGCACCGGCAACATCGATATCGGCGGCCAGAAGTTGGACATTCGTCTCGCGACCGCGATCGACAAGAAGGGCCAGGGCGCCGGTTCTGTCGTGCAGCTGAACGGCATTCCGGTGCCCGTTCGCCTATCCGGCAGCTGGAACCAGCTGAAGGTCACGCCGGACTTCTCCGGCGTTCAGGCCGCGCTCGAAGCGGAACTGCGAGGCAAGCTCACGAACGAGATCGGCAACCTGATCGGTGTTCCGGCGAAGCCGGCCCCGACGGGCACGGCGCCTACGGATCCGGCGACCGGTACGCCCGCCACGCCGGCCGCGCCGCGCGATGTCGAACAGGAGCTGGAGGATGCGGCCGAAAAGGCGGCCCGGGATGCGCTCGGTGGCCTGCTCGGACGCAAACCGAAACCTGCCCCGGTACCCGAGCCCGTCCCGGAGACGCCAGCCGAGCCGACGCCCTGATCGGCGTCAGGCCCGCTTCTCGTTGAGGAAGGTAACGTTGTTCGCTTCATCCTTCAGCTCCAGCATCTGAATCTGCGGAGCCGGAAGTTCGCCGCGCGGGCTGACCGCCACGAGGTGCGCGAGATTGTCGAGCGGCTGCGCGCGGCTGATGAAGAAGCCTTGCAGTTCGTCACACCCGTGATCGCGCAGGAAGTCGGCCTGGTAGAGTGTTTCGACGCCTTCCGCCGTACACCGCATGCCGAGTGACTTGGCGAGGTTCAGCGTCGCAATCGTGATGGCACGGCTGTCGGCGCGCGACTCGATATCCTTCACGAAGCTCTTGTCAATCTTGATCTTGTCGA
>JAIXVM010000177.1 GCA_027482995.1 Hyphomonadaceae bacterium
GACACGATTGCCAACCATCCCAATGTTGGTCCCTTCATGTCTACGCGCCTGATCAAGTCTCTGGTCACGAGCAACCCCAGTCCCGCCTATATCCAGCGGGTTACAACCGTCTGGAACAATAACGGGAGCGGTCAGCGCGGCGATTTGGCCGCCGTCGTCAGAGCGATCCTGACCGACCCGGAGGCGCGAACCGCCGGAGACAACAGCTATGGAAAACTTCGCGAACCCGTAATCAGTGCAACGCATTTCATGCGCGCCTTTGGTGCCACGTCGGCATCCGGAAACTGGCTGATAACCAACACGAGCAGCACGCAGTCGCTCGGCCAAACGCCGCTGGCGTCACCCTCTGTCTTCAATTTCTGGCGCCCCGGATTCATTCCACCCGGCACAACCCAGCTAGGCTCGCGGTTCCTTTCCGCCCCCGAGTTTCAAATTGTCAGCGAAGTGTCCGTCGCCGGTTACGTCAATACGATGCAATCGATCACCAGCACCGGTTTTGGTTCGGGCAACGACGTGCGATCCGCGTATCCGAACGAGCTCCCATTGGCCGACAACGCGACCTCGCTGATCGACCGCATCGATCTACTGTTGTTCGCCAACACCATGCCGGCACTTCTTCGAACGCGGATCACAGACGCCGTGAACTCGATCGCCATTCCCTCGGGTGGAACAACGACTCAGACGCAGATTGACACAGCCCGGCTCAACCGCGTGCGCACTGCGGTGCTCCTGTCGATGAGCTCGCCGGAATACCTCGTTCAACGGTAAAGAGACTCACATGCGCGATACGCCCACACGCCGCAATATCCTGCAGATCGGCGCCGGTCTGGCCGCGCTCGGATCTGCTTCCGCGTTCAGCTTGCAACTTGGTGCGCTGGGTTCGGCGGCTGCGCAGCTCGCACCTGCACCCTACCGCGCACTGGTGTGTATCTTCCTTTTCGGTGGCAACGACACCAACAACATGGTGCTGGCGACCGACAATGACAGCTGGGGTCGTTATTGGTCGGCGCGCAACACTGGAAGCGACCCCATTGCGCTGATGCCTGTGGGCACGGCGCCGGTAGGCATCGGACAGGTCTCGACGGTGGCCGGGCGCACAGTTGACGGACGGGACGACCCCGCTTTTTGGGGCGGTGTAATCCCCATATCGACCCGTACCGCCAATCCAATCCCGGCGGGCACCAATGCGTCCGTGCGGACGTTCGGAATCCATCCCTTGATGGGCGCGCTTGCGCCGATTTATGCCGCCAACCGGCTTGCTGTGTTGGCAAACGTCGGTCCGCTGATCGTGCCGACCACCAAGGCGCAGTACCGGGCGCGGTCTGTACGGCTGCCGGCGGGGCTGATGTCACACAACGACCAACAGTCGGTTTGGCAGGCCGGATCCGCCGAGGGGGCCCGGCAGGGCTGGGGCGGTCTGATGGCGGACCGGTTGCTGTCGACCAACACCCAAAATCCTGTCTTCACGGCGATTTCAGCTGCAGGCACCACAGTGTTCCTGGCGGGTGGCCAAGTGGTGCAATATCAGGTGACGACCAACTCAGCTCCCGCGCTGCGGATCACGCCTGCGGTAGGCAGCACATTGAACGGATCCGCCTTGGCGGCGACCCGGCTTCAGGAAATCCTGCGAGAAACCGCAGGACCAAGCCTCTTTTCGACCGATTATGCCACGGTTACTGGCCGATCGATGGACAGCGCCGGTGCGCTGAACGCAGCCATTGCTGCCACTAGCGCCGGTGTCCCTGCTGTTCCCCAATTTGTGAACCCGATCACGGGTAACAACGAAACGAACAGCCTCGCAACACAGCTGCAAACAATCGCCCGCATGATCGCGGCAAACTCGCAACTTGGGCTTCGCCGGCAAGTGTTTTTCGTAAGCCTCGGCGGTTGGGACACGCATGACTTCCAGAACGGTGCACAAGGCGCAAATCTCGCACGCGTCGCGCATGCTATGGCCTATTTCGACACGGCGCTTGGCAACATCAACGGCACAGACATGCGCCAGGCTGTTACGACGTTTACGGCGTCGGACTTCTCGCGAACCTTTACGACCAATGGCGACGGGACGGATCATGCCTGGGGCTCGCATCAGTTTATCATGGGCGGCGCCGTCCAAGGCGGTAGTGTATACGGACAGTATCCAACGCTGGGTATCGATCAGGGTTCGTTCCAGAACCCGGACATGTCCGGAAACATTCTGGTGCCGACGACGTCCGTAGACCAATACGCCGCCACGCTCGGGCGCTGGCTCGGTGTGTCGGACACTGACCTCGACGCGATCTTCCCCAATCTCAGGAATTTTGCGACCCGTAACCTCGGCTTTGTCTAAGGGCGAAAATTCGCAGTTTCCAAATCTCGATAAAAATCAAGAATCAGCGCGGCTGCTTCGGATCGGCGGGCAGCTCTCACGGAAATCGGGCTCTTCACGCAGGAATGTTCTGTCAATGGTGCCTTAGTTAGTGTGCGGAAATGCACTATTTAAAAGGTTGAGCCAATGATCGCCGCGCCGCGTCCGGACGGCGAAACATCCAACAGGAGACGTGATATGAAGAGATTCATCGCGATTGCCGTTTTTGCCGCAGCTTTTGCTGTGCCACACGCGTTTGCCGGCGAAAAAGGATCCTTCGCCGACATCGACACGAACTCAAACGGTACGCTGTCTCTGGCCGAGATCCGGGCTGCGTACCGAGGCGTGAAGCCGGAAACGTTTTCGACCGCCGACGTCGATGCAAACGGCGAGCTGACCCAAGCCGAATACGACGCCTGGAAAACTTCGAAACTGATGGCCGAAGAGTCGAAGACAGCGGCCCCGCCAAAGACCGACCAGTAAAGACGATCCTAGTCGCCTTCTGGCGTCCACGGTGCGTTGCGCAACGCGAGCGTTGATTGCGCGAATGGCAGAAACGGGTTGGCATTCGACTGGCTACACAGCCAGTCATTTTCTGCATTCACGGCGCTTCGGCCATCGTTCAGCAAACCCAAGCGAACCGGGACGGCCTTGGGGCGTTTTCGTGTGTCCGTTTCTCTCTAACTTGGCCATTCCCACCCCAGCTCAGGCCCGGTCGCGCCCGTTGCGACGGCAGGACTGGGATATACAGCTTTTTCTGACACGCAGCCTGCGTTGCTCTTGCCTCATTGGGCGCAGGGCTTAGGCAGTCGCATGGTTTATGTGCTGTCAGCCCTTCGCGATCTCATCGAGTTGCCGTTTGACGAAGTCATCGACGTGCGATCACCCGGTGAGTTCCGGGACGATCATGTCCCCGGCGCGGTGAATATGCCGGTGCTGGATGATGATGAGCGCGCGCTGGTGGGTACGATTTACAAGCAGGAGAGCGCCTTTCGCGCCCGAAAGATCGGGGGAGCCTTGGTTGCCCGGCGAGCGGGCCTGAGCATCGAAACCCACCTGCTCGACAAGCCCGGCAGCTACCGCCCGCTCGTCTACTGCTGGCGTGGCGGGATGCGTTCGGGCGCGTTCGCGACCATCCTGAAGCAGATCGGATGGCGGGCCGAGACTTTGGAGGGCGGATACAAGACCTATCGCCGGGCCGTGGTCGCGCTCCTCTATTCGCCGGACGAAACGGGCTCGGCTTTGCTTGAGCGTCTCGTGGTCCTCGACGGGAACACGGGCACGGCGAAAACAGACCTGCTCCACCGCCTGGCAGCGCAGGGTGGGCAAGTTCTCGATCTCGAAGGTCTTGCGAAGCACCGGGGGTCGATGTTCGGCGCGCTGGACGGCGGGCAACCGTCGCAAAAATCGTTTGATTCCGCGATTGTCCGGCAGATCGTGATGTTCGATCCGAGGCTGCCGGTCTTTGTCGAAGCCGAGTCCAGCCGCATCGGACAGTTGACCTTGCCGAGCGTTCTATGGTCGCTGATGCGACACGCGCCGCGGGTCCGGATTGAAGCTTCGCTGGCTGACCGCGGCGCCTATCTGGCTCGCGCCTATGCTGACATCGCGTCGGACCCGGCCAAACTTTCGCGGACACTCGACTTGCTCAAGCCCTATCATGCCTCTGACCGGATCGCGGCGTGGCAGGCCCTGGCCGCCGAAGGACAGATCGAAGATCTCGCGCGCGAACTGGCGGCGCACCACTATGACCCGAAGTATAATCGCCAGCGCGCCCGTGACACGCAACCGGAACTTGGCCGGATCCGGCTTCCGGGATTTTCGGACGAGGCGCTGGACGCGGCCGCGCGTGAGATCATGGAGATCACCAACGCCAATTTTAGCGCCGTCAGGTAACCGTGATGTGGGGCGTGCCGGCTTCGATTTGGCCGATGAGGAATGCGGGCTCGCGGCGACCTTTGAAGGCTGCCATCACGTCTGCGGCACGCGCGGCGGGGACGATGGCGAGCAGGCCGCCGGCGGTTTGCGGGTCATAGAGGAGATCGCTGAGCGGTGAGGCGGGGCGGGATACCTTTGTCTCGAGGCTCGCATTTGATGGCCAAAGAGATGAGCGGACTCCGCTTGCGGCGAGCTGCTCCGCACCCGGAAGAACCGGCAGGCTGGATAGTGTCAGACGGGCCGCTACGTTCGAGGCCTCCAGAATGTTCATCAGGTGGCCGGCGAGGCCAAACCCCGTCACGTCGGTCATGGCCTGCGCGGCAGGAGACAGCAGGCTGGCTGCTCCTGTCAGCGGCCGTTGCATGCTTGCCAGCGCGCTCGCCACCACGTCGCCGCGTGCGAGCCCCCGCATTTCGGCGGCCAGGATCACGCCCGTTCCGATCGGCTTCGTCAGGATGATCGCATCGCCCGGCATGGCGCCGCCATGTTCGATGACGGGGCCATCGAGTAGCCCGGTGACCGTCAGGCCGACCGTCAAGTCCCGCCCCATGCTGGTATGCCCGCCAATAAGTTCCGCGCCCGCCTCGCCGAGTACTTTACGGACAGCGGCGACAACTTCAGCCACAGTTGCGGCCTGCATGCGCTCGCTCATACGCGGGATGATCAATGACAGCAGTCCGGATTGCGGGGCGGCGCCCTTGGCCCAAATATCTCCGAGGGCGTGGATCGCAGCGATCTGTGCGAGCAGATACGGGTCTTCCACGAATGCCCGCAGATGATCGGTGCTGATGACCTGCAGTTGCGACCCCGAGCGCAACACGGCCGCATCATCACCGAGGCCGGTGAGCGTGGCTACGTCAGGCCTTGCGAGACCTGCAATCAGGCTTGACCTGCCGACTTTCGACCCGCACCCGCCACACAGCATCTGGGCCTGGCTGGCGGCGTCCTCGTCCAATGCGCGGACCGCTGGTGCGGCCGGCGCAGGCATCGCCGGCTGAACGTTCAGCCGCGTCATAAAGGCTTGGTCGATGCGATCCTTCAGTGTCCAGACGGATGGGCCGGATACGGTCAGAAAATGCTTGTGCCCGACGGCCGTCTTGCCACCCATGGAGATCAGTTTCAGATAATCCGATTGCGGATTGTATTGGCGCATGGCCGAGCCGCTGAGCCGGGCTCTGAGATTGTCGAACAACACGGGCGCCTCGCGAACCGCGAAGACGCCGGCTTTCGGGCGCGGGGCGTGGGTCAGGTGGGCGCAGTCGCCAGCGGCGAAGACATCCAGGTCTGACAGGCTGCGCAGATCGGGGCCCACATCGACGAAGCCGCCGGTGTGGGCGAGCCCCGTTTCTGAAAGCCAGGGATAAGGCCTCGCACCTGCTGCGCTGACCACGAAATCGGCGGCCAAACGTGTTCCATCTGAGAGTTCAACCGCATCGGACAAAATGCGTGACACATGCGCGCCGGTCAGCACGATGGCCTGATGTTGCGTCAAGGCCTGCGTGAATTTTCGGCGCACGGCCGCATTTATGCCGAGGAGCAGTTCGGGCTGAGACTCAATCAGGGTCACGCGGGCCTGCGCGAA
>JAIXVM010000227.1 GCA_027482995.1 Hyphomonadaceae bacterium
CATGAACCGGGCCTGAAGCGAAAGCCAGCCGCGGTTCCAGCTTTGGAGAAGATGGGCGGCCAGAACACCTGGCCGCCCGACTTCAATCCGGACACGCCCTCGCAGGCATTGTCCGGGGAAGGATCAACCCCCGCCCCCTGGCGGCGGTTCGGTGATGAAGCCGACCTTTGCGATGCCGACGCGCTGGCAAGCTTCCACGACACGACCAACATACTCGTAGCTGGTATCGATATCGCCGCGGATGTGCACCTCAGGTTGAGGCACTTTGGGTGCCTCGGCCCGAAGCAGAGCGAGCAGCTCTTCCTCACCGCCGACGAGCGACTGGTTCCAGTACACGTTGCCATTCACGTCGACCGCGATGTTCACGTTCTCCGGCTTGGTCTGCGTAGGAATGTTCCGCTCGGCCGGAAGCTTCACCTCGATCGATCCGATCACGACGGGTACCGTGATCAGAAAGATGATCAGAAGCACCAGCATGATATCGACAAGTGGCGTCGTGTTGATCGCTGAGGTTGTGGGGAACTCGTCCTCCCCGTCCCCCATGCCTTGCATGTTCATGGCCATGTGCGGGCCTCAGGCTTTGGTGGTGGTGGAAGTCAGAAGCTGCTCAACATCAACCGCGAAGTGGCGTGCCGTGTCCTGCAGGGTTTTGTTACGGCGACCGAGTAGGTTGTAGAAGATAACGGCAGGCACGGCGACGAACAGACCGATAGCGGTCATGTAAAGGGCTTCACCCACCGGGCCGGCCACTTTATCGATCGAAGCCTGACCGGAGATACCGATCGCGATCAGAGCGTTCACGATACCATAAACCGTACCGAACAGACCGATGAACGGAGACACAGCACCGACCGTTGCGAGGAACGACATGCCGGAAGACAAGCGGTTGTTGATGCCTTCAACGGCTTGAACAACTTTGTGCGACATGCGGTTCGACCGGCTGATGCGGCCCATCAGGCCGGCGTCACCGGATTGGGCAACCTGGACCGCGCTGTCTGCGATATCGCGGAAAGCGTTTTTCGGGCCGAGTTGGTTGATGCCGTCATCGATGCTGTTGGCTTCCCAGAATTCGCCGAGTTTCTTGGCGTTTCCGAAGAGCTTGTTCTGGTCAAGGAACTTGGTGACCACGATGTACCAGCTGCCGATCGACATCAGGACCATGAGCACAAGCGTTGTCCGGGCCACGATGTCACCATCGGTCCAGAGGTGTTCGATCGAGAAGGCTTCAAAGCCTTCGCCTTCAACTGCTTCGCCTTCTTCGGCGACAGCTTCGGCCGGAGCGGCTTCTTCAACGGTGGCCGTTTCAGTCAGGCCCGGAATGGACGTGTCCACGTCACCGAGCGCATCAACAGCGCCGTCAACGGGAGCAGGTTCTGTCGTTTCCGCCGGTGCAGCTTCTGGCTCCTGAGCCATGGCCACGGGCGAGAACGCCAGGAACATTGCAGCAATGGTCGCGGCCAGGAATTTGGCCGGAGCGTGCTGGCGCGAAGATCCTTCACGAAGGGATACTGTATTCATAGTCATATTTCCTCTCTTACGCCGGGCAAACCCAGCCATTCGAAAAGCAACAGCGCGCCGCACGCAATCTGCCGCCGAGTTTCTACACCAATTCGGGCTGGCTACCCCCGTTTCACCGGCTGCTTTTCGTGCAGCCGGTAATTTCTGTACTTAGTTGCACCTTGCCGCATCCGGCTTTAGCGCCCCTCTTCGATTTCCCAAGCGAGTGGGACCACCATGCAGCAGCCGTCCACCGCTTTACCGTCAACTTTTGCCGGCTGCATGTTCCGCAGGCCCATCGCCCACTTCACCGCAGCATCATCAAGCTCTTGGTATCCGCTGCCCTGGGTAACAACCGCTTCTGACGCACGACCGTTCGCTTTGACGCAGACGCGCATCGTCGTGATGCCTTCCTCGTTCAGGCGCTCGGAGCGCGACGGATAAGGCGGCTTCTCGATCCGCTTCGGCAAGTTGCAGCTCACCTTAACGGCAGGCTGGGGCGCCGGCGTGACTGGGCCAGGTCTCGGTGTCACCGGACCAGGATCGGTTGTCTTGGCGATTTGAGTAATCGCGCTCGGAGGCGGCGGCGTATCGAACTGGATTTCCGGCAAGATCACTTGATCAGGCGGCGGGGTCAGATCGATTTCGTCCACCGGCGGCAGCGGAGGTGGTTCTTCTTCGGGGATTTCTACCTGCTCGATGATTTCGGTCGTCATCGGCTCGAGAATCTTCGCGACCTCGTCTCGCTTGATAAAGAGCAGCGCGGCGAAAAGCGCGGCGTGGAACGCCGCGACAAACACGATACCGGTTACCCGGCCCGAGCTTTGCGATTTCTGTGTGTAGTACATGTTTCCTCGATCTTCATGTGCCACGTCGCTTGAGCCGGTGGCGACACCCAGCAACGACCTTACAAAGCTATTTTGCCCGGATTTGCGCCGAACGATATAGCGGTTAGCAGAATATTTACAGTTCTGTCAGCCTCGTAAACTCTTCGATTGCAGAATCAAATTCAAGCTCCGCAATTGTGGGTCTAAGCCACTGATTTAATGACAGGATTGCGGCGCCCCCGCTGTCAGGCTGTTATCTGTTATCTGCTGACATCGCCTCTATCGTTGGACCGACCGGACACGTCAAGGCGAAGTTTCACTGCTTGCGCATAGCCCTAGCTCTCCCCAAGCGCCGATGGATGTAAGCTTATCTACCAACGCTTCCGGACCTTTACGCCCGTCGTTGCGCAAGACTCCCGAGCCTATCGCTGCGCAAAACATGAACTTTGAGGAGCGCCCCTCGAAGGGGCCAGCGACGGCCACTTTCCTTGATGCGACCACGGGTCGCTTCAGGCCGAAATCGAGCCAGGAGAGTTTTCGCTAAACAGTTTATTTTTCGCTTAGCATTTTTGCGAGGACGGTCTATCTAAAGATCAGCTTCATCGACGAGGACGCAAAGTGGCCACCCGCACGAACGCAGGCGCGATTGCTTTGCTGATGAGCGGCCTGCTCGCGGCATGCGGCGGGTCCAAGCCAGATGCTGCCGAGGCTGCGATCAAGGCGGGCAAGGCCAGCCCCGTTGTCGTGGCGTCAGAGGTCGCGCCGGCCGCACCCGACGGGCTCATCCTCACCACCGGCAAAATCGTTTACGACCGAGAGACAGTCCTTGCTTTCAAGACTGGCGGCGTCGTCGCTGGCGTGCTTGTCGATGAGGGCGACCTCATCAAGGCCGGGCAACCTCTCGCCCGGCTGAACATGACCGAGCTTTCGGCGGGGCTCGCCCAAGCCGAAGCAGGTGTTGCGAATGCTGACGCCCAGTACGAACGCACGCGCGCTTTGTTCGAAAAGGGACACGTAGCGCAGGCGAGGCTCGATGATGCCGCGCTCGCCCGAGATCAGGCGCGCGCAAATCTCGACGCGGTATCCTTCAATCGCAATCAGGGCGTGATTGTCGCGAGCACCGACGGGGTCGTCTTGCGGCGCTTTGCCGACGGTGGGCAGACCGTCGCCCCAGGCGCTGCGATCCTTCAGATCGGCGAGATGAAATCAGGCCTGGTCCTTCGGGTCCCCGTGTCCGCCGCCGAAGCAGCCACGTTGAAATCCGGTGATGTAGCGGAGGTTACAATCCGCGGGCTCGAAGATACTGTTCGCAAGGGGTCCGTCGTTCGAATTGCTGCCAAGAGCGACGAAGCCACCGGCAACTTTGAAGTCGACATCAAGCTCGACGATGATGGAGCCCTTCGCAGCGGCATGGTCGCCGAGGCCGAGATCACGGCGACCGCGCCTGTCGGCGCGAATGAGGGTCCCCTGCGTATCCCGTCGCTGGCGCTTATAGATGCGCGCGCGGACCAAGGTTACGTCTATGTATTGGACGACAAGAACATAGCCCACAGGCGCGCAATCGCCACATCGGGGATCGAGAGCGGCGATGTGCTGGTTGTCTCGGGCCTGAAGTCCGGTGAGCGAATAGTCGCCGAAGGCGCCGCGTATGTTCGTGACGGCGAAGCCGTCACCGTCGCGGACCGGCGCTGAGCGCGGACCATGGAGCAAGTCGTCCGGTTTTTTGTCGACCGCTGGCAGTTTTCACTCGTCTTGTTTGTCATGCTCGTCGCGCTGGGCGGCAACGCAATTGTCTCGATCCCGAAATCCGAAGATCCGACCGTCCGGTTTCCGATCGCCGGCGTCACTGTTGTTCTGCCTGGCGCAGACGCCGAGCAGATCGAGAAGCTGATCGTTGTTCCGCTTGAGCAGGCGTTCAATCGCATCGAAGACGTGAAGGAAGTTAGATCGGGCGCAAGCTCGGGGGTAGGCTCTGTAACGGTCGAATTCACCTACGGTTCTGATCCGGAACGCAAGTATGACGAACTCGTCCGTGAGCTGAACGTTGTGCGACCAAACTTTCCGACCGGTGTGGTTGAAGTCCGCACGTTCAAGGCAAATACGGCCAACGCAAACATCGTTGTGCTCGCACTCGTCAGCGAAACGGCTCCGACCCGGCAACTCGAAGCGGCCGCGCGCGACCTGCGTGACATGCTGGAACGCGGATCTGGCGTCCAGTCATCGCAGATCTGGGGCGCTCCGGAGTCCGAAGTCCGCGTATCGTTAGACCTCGACCGTCTGTCACAGTTCCAACTCTCTCCACTCGCGGTTGTCGACGCCCTGCAGCGCGAGGGTGCGGACGTACCCATTGGGTCGGTGGCCAGCGGCGGACGGCGCTTCAACGTGACCGCCACCGGCCCATTCGACAGTTTGGACGAGATACGGCGCACCGCGCTTCGCGCTTCGCCAGGCAGCACACTTACGGTGGGTGATATCGCTCAAGTTGAATGGGACAATGATGAATCGCGGCACCTGACCCGATATAATGGAAAACGCGCCGTCCTTGTCAGCGCGAAGGGCAAGCTCGGCGTCGACGTTTTCGTGGTCCGCAATAATCTCTACAAACAAATCGATGCCTTCAGGTCCAGCTTGCCGGAAGGCATCGTGCTTGAAACCGGCTTCGACCAATCGAAAACGGTGGCACATCGACTGACGTCGCTTGGCCGGGACTTTGGCATCGCGGTCTTGCTCGTCCTGTTCACGCTTCTGCCACTGGGCTTTCGCGCGGCCATTGTGGTCATGATGGCCATTCCGCTGTCGTTGGCGATCGGCGTGTTCTGGGTCGGCCAGCTCGGCTACACAATGAACCAGCTCTCGATCTCGGGCTTCGTTATTGCCCTGGGACTGTTGGTCGATGACTCGATCGTGGTGACAGAAAACATTGCTCGACACCTACGAAACGGCATGCGCAGACGAGAGGCGGCGATCGCAGGTGTTTCCGAAATCAACGTGGCGGTGCTGGGCTGCACGGCGACTCTGATTTTTGCATTCCTTCCGTTGATCGCGCTGCCGGAAGGCGCCGGGGACTTCATCCGGTCCCTGCCCGTCGCCATTCTGACGACGATCATCGCGTCCCTGATTGTTTCACTGACAATCATTCCCTTTCTTGCGAGCCGCTTGCTGTCGCGGGATGGCCACGGCAAGTCGAACCCCTTCCTTGATGGGGTCATGAGCGCAATTCACGCTGTGTACCGGCCCGTGTTGAAACTCGCCCTGCGCTTTCCGGTGAGCACCGTTGTCGTGTCTCTATGCATGGCGCTGTCATCTTTTGCGCTCGTGCCCCGATTGGGTTTTTCTCTGTTTCCCGAGAATGACAGTCCTTACTTTCTGGTGGACGTCGAATTGCCTCAAGGCGTGTCAGTGACCGAGACGGACAAGGCAGTACGCTATGTCGAAAGCGTGCTTGCAAAGCGCGACGACATCGCTTTCCAATTTGCAAACAGCGGATCAAGCAACCCGCAAGTCTATTACAACGTCTTCGAGACATTGGGCGTGCCGGACTATGGCCAGGTCTACGGCGCGTTCGAACATTGGGAGGCCGAGACCGGACCCGCGCACGTCGCAGAAATACGCAAGGAACTTGAAAAGTATCCCGCAGCCAAACTGACGTTCCGCCGGTTCGAAAACGGCCCTCCCGTCGAAGCCCCCATCGCGATACGCATCTGGGGCAAGGATATCGAAACTCTCAGCCAGCTCGCTGCATCGGTCGAGAAAATCCTGCTGGAAACACCGGGCACGCGCGACGTCTCCAACCCTTCCGCAGCCCGGCTGATTGATGTTGCCCTCAATGTCGACGTCGAGAAAGCAGCGCTACTTGGCATCCCGGCGGGATCGATAGACCAGACCCTGCGCGTGGCGGTGGGCGGCTCGACAGTGGCCCAGATACGTGACCCGACTGGAGAGGCCTACCCTGTCCGTGTGCGGATGGACGCCGGCACACCTCCTGACGCAGATGCCCTCAAGCATATGTACGTCTGGACTGGCCAAGGCGGCGCCGTGCCCCTGTCCGAGATCGCTTCAATCGGATTCGGATCCGGCCCCGCAGTTGTAAACAGGGTGCAACAAGAGCGCGTCAATACCGTGCTGTCCTACGTCCTGCCGGATTATCTCGCGGCGGACGTGACTCAGGACGTTGCCCAACGTCTTGAGGCCATCAATCTTCCACCGGGTTATCGCATTACGTTTGGCGGCCAGGCCGAGGCCGCAAGCGAAAGCTTCTCTGGTCTTGGTGCAGCCGTGCTGGTAGCTCTGTTCGGGGTGCTGGCGGTCTTGCTGCTCGAGTTCGGTAGCTTCGCCCAGATGACCGTCGTCGCTTTTGTAATCCCGTTCGGGATCATGGGCGGCTTCATTGCGCTTTACATTGCACAGTACCCGCTGTCGTTCATCGCGATGATCGGCTTCATTGCCCTGATCGGAATCGAGATCAAGAACTCGATCTTGCTCGTCGATTTCGCGAACCGCCTCAGAAGCGAGGGCGTGCCGCTTCGAGAGGCTGTCGAACAAGCGGGCGAAATCCGGTTCCTACCGGTGTTGCTAACCAGTGCGACGGCGATCGGCGGGATGATCCCGCTCGTTTGGGAACAGTCTCCCCTCTTCTCGCCATTGGCTGTTGTGATCATCGGCGGACTGATCAGTTCGACCCTCCTTGCACGGATCGTAACGCCAGCCATGTACATGTTGCTGACACCGAAGGATGCAGCTGCCCAGAAAAGCTGACAGCCGATCGTGAGGTACGATCGGCTGCCTGCTTGAGACTTCAACTCTCAGATTCGTGAGCCCTCAGTTGAGTTCGACGAACGGGCCCCGCAGGGTGTAAATGTCGTTGCCAAGCGCAACGTCGAGATTGAGATAACCCTCAACTGCCTCGGCGCGGCTGGTCTGAAGACGACGCCCCGTACCGCGTGCGAGGACGTCACCGTCTCCGTCGGTCAGCGACCAGGCGACGGGTGTCATATCCTCTGTTGCAAGCGCGGTTCGCAGGACGGTGGATTCGGAGAGCTGCAATGGCAGCGGGCCATCAAGTTCGCCGTCGATCTTGGCGAAGATCTGGACGACATAAACCCGGCCGTCATGCACGTAGCTTCCCATGCCGGCGTGACTGAACGCCCGCTGAAGGTTCGCGGCGTTCGCCGCATCGGTCTGCATCGCCTTGTGGATTTCTGCCGCGCTGGCGCCAGCCTCCAGGACGGCAATGCTGCTACCGAACGATCCGATAAGGGCCGACCGCTCCGACACACGCACCTGGTCAAACAGGGACGCGCCCGACGGATCGACGTAACCAACATATCCCTTAGTCGCCATGTCCCGCGCATGAGCCTGCGCGACATCCGCGAGGCCTTGATGAGCTTCGAGCGGAGCGAGCTTCGACTGGCTGCGAACCTCGTTCGCGATTTGAAGCAGCTGAAGGTCAAGCGGCTTTCGCGCGCTGCCCTTCTCCGACGGCTCAAGTGCCTGAGTGTACGAAACCGGTGAAAGGGTTGTCTGAGCGAACGCAATTCCCGGTGCCGCAAGCGCCAGAACCAGGAACGACATAACTTTGTATCTATGATGTAACATAATTGTCATAATGGGCTTGTGACTATTTTGTGTCAATTACGTACAGTTAAATGTATTTATTCCGTACCCTGCGTATTCACGACCGTTGCGCCACGAACGCTACCGATCTCTGTCATTCATCCGTCACTTCACCGTCGTAACGATAAGCTGAAACGGAGACTGCGGAATGACGACGGCGACGGACGAAGACCTGATGACGTTTACCTGGGTCCGGCTTCGGGCTGGCGTCGAACCCCATGAAGTCCGGAGACTCCTTAAACTGAAGGGCCTCAGTGATTCGCAGGTTCGTGAGTTGATGCAGGAAGCCTATGAGGGACGACGGCCCTCCTCCGAGGTGTCCCATTCCGCTCTCGCTCAGTGCGCCATAACAAAGAGAGCGCTTACGCACCCCGACATTCAGAGAGTGCCTGTCACGAATGCTCAGATGTATGTGTGGAAGAACTTTCTCGTTCCGGACGTCTGCGACGCCGTCATGGAGTTGATCGATCAGGGGCTTCGCGATTCTACGACGGCTGACGCGTTCGCAGACCCGAAGGTCCGCACCTCCCGCACCTCCGACATCGGCATGCGCGGCCACAATCTGATCATGGAGCTGGATGAACTCATCGCAGAAGCGATCGGCATTCATTGGTCCTACACAGATGTTACGCAGGGCCAACGATACGATCTCGAGCAGGAGTACAAAGCCCACTACGACTACTTCGAGCCTGGCACCCATCAATACCAGGTTTTCTGTCAGTTCCTGGGTCAACGGACCTGGACCTTCATGATCTATCTCAACGGCGTCGAAGAGGGTGGAGGCACGCGCTTCCGGCGGCTCGAAAAGACCATCATGCCCGAAAAGGGCAAGGCCGTAATCTGGAACAATCTCAAGGCCGACGGCTCAATTAATCCGTACACGATCCATCACGGAATGAAGGTTCGCAAGGGCACCAAGTACATAATCACAAAGTGGTTTCGCGAACGCGGCTGGGGCGAAATGTTCCCGCCGGAGTACTACGAAAATCTGTAGTTGTGTCTGAACCGACACAAGTGGTTGCGAAACGCGCTTGTCACGTAACCGTCATCTAAACTTGCGGTAATTGTTGCAATCCCTTCTTAAGGGTCAGCTCGCGGGTAGGCGGGTGTCATCGTCTAGTGAGCGCGGCGGATACCTCTGCCGGAGCACCCGCACAGGGATCACGACGGAGACTCTCATGCTGAAATCGAAATCATACCGCTCGGCGTTGCTCGCATGCGCCGCCGTAGCGATGCTCGGCGCCTGTAGCGGCGCTGACGGCGTTGCCTCGCCTGGCGTTGGCGCCTTTGCACCTACTCCGGCACCTGCTCCGGTCACGCCGGTTACACCAGTCACGCCGGTAACGCCTGTGACGCCTACCGGTCCGGCTGTTGATTGCCCGACTGGCTTCTCGAACGTCGGCACGGTCTCCAACCGCCGCATCTGCCAACTTCCCGCAACGATCACGGGCAACCTCGTTGTCCCGAACCGCGCAGGCACGATCTATTCCGTCTCCGGGCGCACCCAAGTGGGTACTGACCTCGGCGCCGATCCTGCGTCTCCGATCGCCGGCGCACAATCCGGCATCCTGACCATCGAGCCGGGTGTCACGATCTTTGGCAACTCGGGTCTGGACTATCTGCTCGTGAACCGTGGTTCGCAGATCTTCGCCGAAGGTTCTGCCACTTCGCCAATCATTATGACCAGCCGCCAGAACGTTGAAGGCACCACGAACGAAAACTCGATCGGCCAGTGGGGTGGCCTTGTCGTGAACGGCCGCGCCCCGACCACGGACGGTTGCGGTACGGGCGTTACCCCGCCGAGTATTGCCTGTACCGCCCAGGTCGAAGGCTCCAATGCGTTCTACGGCGGCCTTTCGCCGGCAGATAACAGCGGCCGTATCCGCTACCTGCGCCTGTCCTACTCGGGTTTCACCATCTCGCCGAACAACGAGCTGAACGGCATCACCTTCGCCGGCGTCGGCTCGGGCACCACTGCTGAATTCATTCAGGTCCACAACTCGTCGGATGACGGCATCGAAATCTTCGGCGGCAACCTCAATCTTCGCCGTATCGTGCTCTCGGGCAACGACGATGACGGGTTTGACACCGACTCCGGCTGGCGCGGCGCTGCCCAGTTCGGCATCGTCTACCAGCGTACCGGTGGTGGTGACTTCGGCTTCGAGACCAGCTCGCGCGGCACGAACACGGCGACCTTCTTTACGCGTCCAACCTATGCAAACTGGACCATCGTGATGCGCTCGACCGTCGGCCGGGACGCAATCATCCACAACACAGGCCACGTCGGCCGCGTGTACAACTCGGTCCTGCGTAACGAAATCTCCGGACAACAGTGCCTCAACCTCGCGACGGCCGTCACCCTGACGAACCCGAACGGTGCCGGCGTTGCAACCGCCCCCAACGGCCCGCTTTACAACTCGGTGTTCTTCTCCTGCTCAGGCGGCAACGCTGAAGGTTCGAGCGGCATTGCCACTCCGCAAGTCGATGCTCAGATTGCCCTCGGCGCGAACAACGCCCTGAACGCTGCATCGACCCTGACCGGTGGTTTCATCAACGGTGCCAACGAGAACGCCGTGACGGCCTCGGCTTTCCCGACGGCCTTGAACGCCACTGACCCTGCGCTGCCGGCCAATACCAGCATCACCGGCTTCCTGACGGCTGTCCCGTACATCGGCGCCGTGCAGAACTCGACCGACACCTGGTACGTCGGCTGGACATGCGGCATCCCGGGTCAACCGGCCTGCTAAGGCATCCTGACATGGCGGAGGCCTCCCCGGAGGCCTCCGCTTTCCTGTTTTTCCCGAAGACTCCACTCAGGATCTCTCACCATGAAAATCAACACGCTGTCGCTCCGGGCCCTGTTGATCGCTTCGACAGCGATCCTCGTCCCCGCCTTCGCCTCTGCTCAGACCGAAACTGAAGCGGAAACAGAAACAGAAACAGAAACCGAGGCAGCGCCGGCGGAAGCCGATCCTGCGGCCGTAGACGCTGAAGCCGCATCTGCCGATACAGGCACCGCGCCGGCAGGCGAAGAAGACATCCAGGTCGTCGAAGTGGTTGTCCTCGGACGCTACATCCCCGAAGTGCTTCGTGACACGTCCGAAGTGGCTGCGTTCCTGTCGTCGGAAGATCTCGAGCGTCAGGGCGACTCCGATGCGGCCAATGCGCTGGCCCGCGTCACAGGCTTGAGCATCGCTGAAGGCCGTTTCGTGTACGTGCGGGGCCTCGGCGAGCGATACTCGTCAGCGCGCCTCAATGGCTCGCCGCTGCCGAGCCCTGAGCCGCTCCAGCGCGTCGTGCCGCTTGACTTGTTCCCAACAAAAATCCTCGAGAATGTCCTCGTTCAGAAGACCTATTCTGCCGAATACCCGGCCGAGTTTGGCGGCGGCATTATCGACTTGCGGACGCTCAACATTCCGTCCGAGAACTTTCTTGAAATTGGCGTTGGCGCAAGTGCCAACACTGAAACCACATTCGAGAACGGTCTGACGTATTATGGTTCCGAAACAGATGTACTCGGGTTTGACGACGGTACGCGCAAGCTGCCCGGCGAAGTCCGGAACGCATTCTCAACGGGCCGCCGCATCGTCGACAACAATTTCACACCAGCTGAACTGTCGGTCATCGGCAAGGGTTTCCGGAACGCGGAAATCAACCTCATCCAGAGCAACAACTCTATTCCCGGCAATGGCAGCTTTGATGCGACAGGCGGCGCCGTCTTCGATCTTGATAGTTTCGAACTCGGCATCGTGGGTGTGCTCGGTTATGCGAATGACTGGCGGACCCGCAACGGAATACAGAATGCCGGCGAACTCAACGGCGGGATATTGACGGAACTGTCGACGTTCGATTATGTCTCCACACAGCAAGACATTGGCCTTGATGGTCTGCTCGGCGTCGGTTTCGACTTTGGCGATGACGAAATAAACTGGACGAACCTCTACATCCGGCGCACGTCGAAAGAAGCACGCTCGACCACGGGCTTCGACGGTTTGGCAGGACGAGATGACCGGCGCGACCGCACCGCCTGGTACGAGCGCGAGCTGCTTAGCACGCAGTTGAACGGCAAGCACTTTAGAGGCGACTGGACGTTCGATTGGCGCGCCGCGCTCTCGAGCACTAAGCGTGACGCGCCCTACGAGCGCGAAATCAGCTATGTCATCGACCCGGTCGTTGGCGGCTTTGTCTACAACCCGAGCGGATCGGGTTCGAGCAACTCGATTTCGTTCAGCTATCTGGATGATACCGTCGCCAGCGGCGGATTCGATGTGACCTACGAGCAGCCACTCTCGTCGGCTCGCAATATCGAGTATTCGGCCGGTGTCGAAGCCTACACCAACGAACGGTCGGCACAGACCCGCATTTTCAGCTTCATCGTTGGTCGCCCGCCGCTTGATTTCGGCATCCAGCAGGAACGTCCGGACTTCCTTTTCTCAAACGTCAATATCAGCCCCGATCGTTTCGTGATCCAGGAGCGCACAGGGTCGTCTGGTGCTGCCGCCTATGAGGCAAACCTCGACGTGGTCGGCGCCTACGCGAAGGTCGATGCAGAAATCATTCCTCTCGTGCGTACCGCTATCGGCGTGCGTTACGAGAACGCAGCGCAGAACGTTGATCCGCTGTCGCTGATCTCATCGGAAGCAGATCCTGCCGGCGTTCCGGGGGTGAAGAACAATTACATCCTCCCGACGGCGACGGTGACCTGGAACTTTGCCGAGGATCAGCAACTCCGTCTCGGTGCCTCCAAAAGCATCGGTCGCCCCCAGTTCCGCGAGCTCGCGCCGCAGCAATACTTCGACCCTGAGAGCAGCCGTGTGTTTATCGGCAACCCGTTCCTGACGGACACGGAGATCCTGAACCTCGACGCACGGTACGAGCTGTATTTCGATCGCGGCCAGGCGTTTACGGCGGGCGTGTTCTACAAGAACCTCGACAAGCCCGTTGAGTCGGTTGTTGTCACCCAGAGCTCTGCCACGTTCCAGACGTACCTGAACGCACCGAGCGCCATTCTCTACGGCGCCGAGATCGACTTCAAACGCGTGTTTGACAGCCCCTTCTCGGGCGAGTGGATGAGCAATAAGGAGTTCCTCGTTCAAGCGAACTACACTTACTCGAAATCGGAAGTGCAGGCAGGCGCAGGCGATCTCGTGTTTCCGCTGCAGGGCGGCGGGCAAGGCAGCCCGGCGACCGACTTCGTGGTCGATGGTTCGCGGCTGCAAGGCCAATCCGAGCATCTAGCGAACATCCAATTCGGTTGGCAGGACGATGTGGCGCGGTCACAAGCCACGCTGCTGGCTACTTACGCCAGTGAGCGCACCACGGCGCGTGCCCCGGCCGGGCAACCCGACTTCATCCAGGAACCGGGCGTCAATCTCGACTTCGTGTACAAGAAAGACTTCGAAACCCGCGGCCGCGAGTTCTCGTTTGATTTCAAAGCCAAGAATCTGCTTGGCGAAGATTTCGACGAGTTCCAGTCCGGCAATGGCGGGTTCATCCAGGTCAACCAGTATGACATTGGTACGACCGTCTCTGTCGGATTGAGCACGCAGTTCTGATCTGCCAGGTCGGCCAAGGCCGGCGCCTTTCTAGCCGGAGACCGTTGCGATCTTGCAACGGTCTCCGTGATGAAGCAGAACCGCTAGCACTCCGTCGTGGAACTGTCGCACAACTGTGATTACCGTGCAGGTCTGATCGGAAGGGTCGAAAAAATGGCACTTTTCAGGACGGAAAGAAGCTTTCCCAATGTGCGCGTGGAACAGGTCGGCCGAATTGCCGCCGAGTCCATGCTGACGGTGACCGTTGGTGTCTTGCTGGGCCGGCTCGCGTGGGTCGTCCTCGCGCCGACCGACGCAGCGGCTTATACAACCCAACTGGCGGCGACCGGAGCGGCGGATCCCCAAACGGAAGCAGGCAGCGCGTCCGAACAACTTCTGACCCAAATGAACCCGTTCGCAGCGGACTCTCTCGTCGCTTCGAGAAGCAACCTGGCGGCCGTTGAAACAACGCTGGATATCAAGCTCTCCGGCGTTAGATCCGTCACCGGCAATGCGACTGCCAGCAGCGCCGTGATCTCCTTCCCTGACGGCGCTCAAAAGCGTTTTGTTCCCGGCGATGAAGTTCTTCCGGGCGTCTTGCTGGTAAACGTGACAGGTGACACGATCCATCTGTCACGCAATGGTGCGCTCGAAACCCTCAGCCTCTATCCCCAAGGCAAAACCTTGTTTGCGGCTTCGCCAGCCGCTTCGACCGAAAGCGTGCTTTCAACCGCAGAAGCCGGCCCCTCGACGAATGTCACGCCAGCTGCGCTCGCGAACGACACGCTGCTCACGCCCGAATATCGCAGCGGCGAAGTGTCTGGATACAAATTGGAGCCTCGCGGCGCCGGCGCGTTTGAAGCCGCTGGCCTGCAGTCGGGCGATCTCATCTTGCGGGTGAACGGCCTGGCAATCGAAGGCCAACGGCCTGACCAGATCTATCAGTCGGTCGCGACCGCATCGGACGTGACGCTTGATGTCGTCCGCCAGGGCGCAATTATCAGGCTTAGCGTGGCGCCAACGGCAAGTCTTTCTCAATGACCAGACATATACTCGTTGCTGCTGCGGCGGCACTTTCCATGTCGCAGTTTGCGGCGGCGCAAGAGGCTGCGCCGAGTGGTGACAAACACGTTCTCAAGCTGGACGACGTCGAGCTGAATACGCTGATCGCCGACGTTTCGATGTTGACCGGCTACACATTCATTACTCACCCCGACGTCCGGAAAGTGCGCGTGTCGGTCGTCTCTCAAACGCCCATGAGCACAGCTGCCGTTTTTCAGGTGTTTCTCACGACACTCCGTGTCCAGGGCTTCGCCGCCATCCCGGCTGGCAAGGACACCTATAGGATCGTGCCTGAATCCACCGCGGCGACGGAAGCCCCACTCTCCGGCCAGGGTGCAAACGCCTTCGTGACCGAAATCGTCAAGCTAGACTTTGCCAACGCTTTGGACGTTGCCCAGCAGATCAAACCCGTTCTGGACAGCCAAGGGCAGATTGCGGCGAACGCTAACACCAACACGCTCGTGATCGTGGATTACGCGTCAAACCTGCAGCGCGTGCGCCGCATGATCCAGACCATCGACCGGGATCCGGCGGTCACAGAAACCGTGCCACTTCGCAATGTGCCCGCACTCGAGATGGAGGCGGTGCTCAACCGCCTTCAAGGCGATGCATCCAGCGGCGGCGCTCAGGGTCAAACATCAGGGTCCCAGCGCTTTCTCGCCGTGGCCTCACAAACGAGCAACGCGGTTCTGCTGAGAGGATCTGCCAGCGCTGTCGAGAAAGCACGCCAGGTCGCGCTTCAACTCGACACCACAGAACCCCAGCGCGACAACATCCGCGTCATACCACTCAACTACACCGATGCGGGCGAGATCGTCCCCATCCTGGAGCGGGTCGGGCTCAGCATTGCAGCGCAGCGCGCGCCTTCGGACACAGCGCCGCCGGCACAGACAATTTCGCACCATCCGCCCACAAACTCCCTGATCATCAGCGGAAACGCGGAAACGCTGGTGGCGATGGAAAAAGTCATCGCAGCGCTCGACGTCCGGCGCCCGCAGGTGATGGTAGAAGCGATCATTGTCGAGATGTCGGACGACACGGCGAAGGAGCTTGGTCTGCAGTTCCTGCTTGCAGGCAATGGACGCAGCGATGTGCCCTTCGCGTCGACCAACTTTTCGCGCTCTGCGCCGAACCTACTCGCATTGACGGGGGCTCTGCTCACCGACGGTTTCAGCGACCTGACGGTGGACAATCCCTTCCGCGATGCCGCGATCAGTTCGCTGACCGGAACCGCCGGTCTCTCTCTCGGATTTGGCGGTCAGTCGGGTGACAACCTGTTCGGCGTGATCCTGAACGCTGTCGAGAACGATACCACCTCGCGCATCCTTTCCACGCCGTTTGGTATGACACTCAACAATGCGACATCGACTTTGATTGTCGGCCAGGAAATTCCGGTTACGACCGGTCAGGTGCTCGGGGATGCAAACTCGAACCCGTTCCGTACGGTTGAGCGTGAAGACGTCGGCATTCAGCTCGAAGTCACGCCGCGCATCGGCGAGAACGATACCGTCCGGCTCGACATCCGCCAGGAAGTCTCCAGCGTGTTCGGCAGCATCGGCACCGTCACGCCGGACCTGATCCTGGACAAGCGTGAGATCACCGCGAGTGTGCTTGCGGACGATGGCGAGATCATCGTGCTCGGCGGCCTCGTCGAGCAGACCGATACGATCCGCGAGTCCAAAGTGCCCGTGCTTGGCGATGTACCGGTAGCCGGACGCCTGTTCCGCTCCGACGCCAAGGCCACCACGCGGACGAACTTGATGGTTTTCATCCGCCCGACGATTGTTCGGAACAAGGAAGATGCGCGCGCAGCCACAGACCAGAAATACCTCTATGTCCGCGGACAGGAATTGATGCGCGGCATTCCCGAAGAAAACTCGATCGACCGTTTTGTTGCGGACGTGATAAGTGGACCTGGTCCAATGGGGTCGGCAACTGATCCAGTGAGGTGAGCGCTCGTGCGATCGCAGGTTCACTACGCATTCGCCAAGGATAAGGGATTTGCAGTCGTTCCGGGCCGGACGCCGCTCACAGTAGCGGTTCGGCAAGGCGCCGATCCGCTCGCTTTGACGGAAGTGCGGCGCGTCCTCGGCCAGTCCTTCGTGCTTGAAGCCCATTCGGCTATCGAGTTCGAACGCCTGCTGTCGGACGGTTTCGGCGGCTCTGCGCTGGACGGCACCGCAGCGGCGGCGGCCGAGAAACAGGAAAACCTCGAGACCCTGTTCGACGGAATTCCGCAAACCGAAGACCTGCTGGCCGGCGATGGCGATGCGCCGATCGTCCGCCTGATCAACGGACTGCTGCAGGACGCCATCAAGCGCCGCGCATCTGACATTCATATTGATCCGTTCGAGGAAAAGCTCTCGATCCGGTACCGGATCGACGGCGAGCTTCAGGAAGTCCTGTCGGCCTCGCGGCGTATCGCAGCGCCCCTCGTCTCGCGCATCAAGGTCATGAGCCGCCTCGACATTTCCGAAAAGCGCATGCCGCAGGACGGCCGTGTTTCCTTGTCGCTCGGCGGCCGTGCACTAGACGTGCGCGTAGCGACGTTGCCAACGCGGTACGGCGAGCGCGTCGCCTTGCGTATCCTCGATACGCGCCAGGCACTTGTCGGCCTCGATGCGCTTGGCATGGATGATCATACGCTTCAGCGCTTCAAGGCTGTTATCGCCGAACCGAACGGCGTGATCCTGGTGACGGGACCGACGGGATCCGGAAAGACCACGACGCTCTATTCAGCGCTCGCGCTGCTGAACAGTGGGCGCGTCAATATCATGACGCTGGAAGACCCGGTCGAATACGGCCTCGATGGTATCAGCCAGACACCGATGGATCATAAGGTCGGGCTGACATTCGCGGCGACGCTCCGCTCGATCCTTCGAAATGACCCGAACATCGTGATGGTCGGTGAGATCCGGGACTCCGAAACAGCCGAAGTTGCGCTCGAATTTGCGTTGACCGGCCGGTTGGCGCTCTCCACCGTTCACACCAACAGTTCCGCCGGCGCCATCACGCGGCTTCGCGATATGGGAATCGAAAGCTTCCTGCTGGCTTCCACTCTTCGTGCGGTGCTCGCCCAGCGGCTCGTCCGCAGGCTCTGTCCGCATTGCAAGACACCCTTCTCGCCCGATACTGCGCTCAAAGCTCGGCTCGGCTTGCCCGACAGCTTTGCGGCACAGCTCTATACTTCAGGTGGTTGTGACGCCTGCGGAAAGACCGGCTATTCAGGCCGCCTCGGCGTGTACGAACTGCTGGTGATCAATTCCAACATCAAACGCCTGATCCACGAACAGGCGAGCGAAGATCAGATCGAACGTGTTGCCTTTGAACAGGCGGACATGTTGTTCGGCAACGGCATGCGTCATGTCCTGAGCGGCGAGACGAGCCCCGACGAGCTGCTGCATGTCTGCCGAAGGGAGACATGGTCCAATGGCAGCGTTTGATTACAAAGCGCTCACCACGGATGGCCGCCGCACAAGCGGCGTGATTTCGGCTGACAACGCGCGCGCAGCCCGCCGAGAGCTGCGCGCGCGGCAACTCACGCCCGTCGAAGTTCAGGAGTCTGACCCCGCCAAGGCGGGCAAGGCCAAGCTGCGCGGCAAGCTTTCGCAGAAGCAGAGAACACTCTTTACACGGCAGATGGCTGTCCTTCTGCAATCCGGCATGACGGTTGAGCAGGCACTGACCGCCGCTGCCGCAGATGGCAGCGCCAAGTCCGTCAAGTCCCTTATCCTTGGGGTGCGCTCACAGGTCATGGAAGGCGTATCGCTCGCGGACTCGCTGCGATCCGCGCCTGCCGCATTTCCGCCGCTGTACCGATCTGTGGTTGCGGCAGGGGAATCCGCCGGCCGGTTGCCCGCTGTGCTGGATCAGCTCGCGACAAATCTGGAACGCTCCTACAAGATGGCGGCGACAGCGCAGGCTGCGCTCGTTTACCCCGCAGTGCTGGGCATCATGGCGCTGCTGATGGTGACCGCCCTGATGACATTCGTCGTTCCGAAGCTCGTCGAACAGTTCGCCATGCTCGGCACGACCGAACTGCCCTTGCTCACCAACATCGTCATCGGAACCTCGAACTTCCTCCGGATGTGGGGTTGGCTTCTGGCCATCATCATTGCCGTTGTCATCGCCCTGTTCTCCCAGGCCCTGAAGAACCCCGGCTTCAAAAGGTCTCTCGACAGCTTTCTGCTTGAGTTGCCGTTCGTTGGCACCCTCAACCGTACACTGTCTGCCTCGCAATTCGCGCGCGTTCACGCCACGCTGGCAAGTTCGGGAGCGACCGTCATCGAAGCCCTGACTGCGGCGCGCGGGGCCATGAGCAACAGGATTTTTCAGGACGCCGCCACATCCATTATCGAGAAAGTCCAGCAAGGCAGCACGCTGTCGTCTGCGATGCGCGCCACACAGGTGTTTCCGCCCCTTCTGACGCACATGGTGCAGAGCGGCGAGGCCGCGCGAGATGTGCCCGCGATGATGAACCGGGCCGCAGACTTTCTCGAGAGCGAATTCGAAGCGGCCACACGAACGATGATGAGCCTGCTTGAGCCTGCCATCATTGTCATTCTTGGCGGCATCGTCGGCACCATCGTGTTGTCGATCATGTTGCCGATCATGCAACTCAATACTCTTGCACTTGGTTGAGGGAGAAACTCATGCTCACACCTTCGCGGCCCAAATCGAACCCGCGCCTCGCTCGCCGCCAAAGCGGCTTTTCGCTGGTCGAACTCATGGTCGTCGTTTTCATCATGGGACTGCTGGCGACCCTGATCATCGTCAACGTCGCGCCGGTTGGCGACCGGTCCAGGATTTCGAAGGCACGGTCCGACATCGCCAGCCTCGAAAGCGCACTCGAGCAGTACAGCCTTGATCTGTACAATTACCCCAGCGCATCGGCAGGATTGGCGGCTCTGTCTGCGCCGCCGCCGGGCGTGGATGCTGCGCTCTACAGACAAGGCGGCTATATCCGCCGTGTACAGATGGACCCTTGGGGCAACCCGTACCAATATCAAATTCCGGGCACCCGCTCTGGCGGCCGGTATGATCTTTTCTCGCTCGGTGCGGACGGCCAGCCCGGCGGCGAAGGCCCTGACGCCGATATCGGGAACTGGGATTGATCGATCACCATGCGCGCCCTGCCCGCGAACCTTGCGCCAATGAAGGAGAGTGAACGCCCCGCCCACCATCCGGCGCGGGCTTCAGGCTTTTCTCTGGTCGAGGTTCTGGTCACGCTGTTGATCACGGCGCTGGCGTCGGCGCTGATCGTTGCCACGGCGCGCCCTTCAGATCCCCTCAAGACCGAGGGCGAAAGACTGACGCGTGCGCTTGAGCAGATGCAATCTCAGGCCCGGATTTCCGGCACACCCATGGGCATGGTGCTGGAGCCGAAAGGATATGCCATTGTCGCCTGGCGTGAGGGGACCTGGTCGACTGTTGGAAGCCAAAAGCACGCACTCGCATCAGGTGTGAGCATCCGCTGGGCACTTCCATCCTCGAAAGCAGGCCCCGCCGCTGCTGAAACGCAGCTGTCTCCCGATCTCATCATCGATCCGCTTGGCCATTCCACGGTCGAACCCATCGTGCTGGAAACCAAGGGCCGGGAGGTCTCCATCAGTCCTCCAACCGGAAGCGCGGATCGGGCGCCATGAGTACGCGGGGCTTTTCGCTCATAGAAACGATGGTTGCCCTCTCGGTGTTTTCCATCGCCGCGATGGGGCTTTTGTCGCTGAACACACAGACCGTGGTGTTCAGCAGCGATCTCGACAAGCGCCTTTTGGCGAAGACGGTCGCCGACAATATCGCCGTCGATACGGTGACGGGAAAGCTTGAAGGCGTAAGCCCCCAGACGACAGGGGAAGAAATCCAGCGCGGCAGAACTTACGTCTGGACACGGACAATCGAAGCGACACCAAACGAAGGGCTCTACAGCGTCAGAATCCGGGTTTCGGAAGCTGGCAGCGAAACGGTCCTTGCCCAGCTTTCGCTGCTGGCGATCGAAGGCAAGTCGCCGTGAACCGCGCCAATTCCAGGAGCAAAAGCGAATCGGGCGTCACGCTGGTTGAAACACTGATCGCTCTGTTCGTCATCGCGCTGATGGCAACCGCGGGCGCGGTCATGACAACTCAATCCCTCACCGGCGCGCGGGCTGTTGAAACACGCGGGGACAAGGCGGCGGAGCTTTCGACGGCGCTCAGCATGATATCGGCCGATCTGGGCGCCTTGATGGTCCGCCCAAGCCAGGACGCGAACCAGAGTGAGCCTGCCTATCTGTTCCAAGGCCACGCACCGCGATATGATGGCAGGATAATGGTCTTTGTCCGGAATGGTTGGCCGAACCCCAACGAAGAACCACGCAGCGACCTTCAGAGAGTTGAATACCTGCTCGAGAATGGATCGTTGATACGCCGGTCCTGGGCCGCCGCCGATCCGGCGCAATCCACCCAAACTGTGGATCTGGTCTTGCTTGGGGGCGTTGAAACACTTGAAGTCCGCTTCGGCCGCGGTGACACATGGCAGAGCGAATGGGTTGTGCCGGTTGCCGACAGCGTGACCCTTCCGCAGAAGGCAGAGTTGAAGATCGGCTTTTCGAAGGACGACACCTTGTCGGCCCGCTTCCTGATTGGAGCCGGTTCATGATCCCGGCATCCAAACAGGCAGGCGCTGCCTTGCTGTCGATCCTTCTGATCGTGGCGACCCTTTCAGTCGCTGCGCTGATCGTGACCGAAACAATCGCACGACAAACCGAGACGCAGAAACTCAGCGCACGCCGTTCAGCGGCATCTTGGGCAGCCCGCTCGGCCGAAGCGGCGGCCTTAGCGTCGGCGTCCGAAATGACGCGCGCGAGCCGCCTGCCGGCGGCTGGCGATGGTACGGACCGGGTTCGCACACTTGTCCTGCCGATTGACGGCGGACAGATCATCCTGGACCTGCGGGAGTTACCGCCTTGTCTCAACCTGAATGCGCTGGCGAATACTGACGAAACCGTCCGCACACGCCAGTCGTCTGCGCTCAAGGCCTTGCTGGACGAGATGGGCATACCCCGGTCGGACGCAGACTCCCTCGTCGCCACATTGACCGATTGGGTGGACGCGGATACCCAACAGCTTCCGGGCGGCGCGGAGGATGACTATTACACGACGCGGCAAGCAGGCTTTCGTGCCGCGAACCAGCCGCTTCAAGGTCTCGCAGAACTTGCACCCCTACCCGGGTTTACGCCTGAGCTGCGTCTTGCCATTGCACCCTATACTTGCGCCATTCCAGAAACGGAGCCTTTGGTGCTGAACATGAATGCGATGGATACAGAGTCGGCCTACGTATTGAGCGCATCAACGGGCGGAGCGCTTTCGCTTTCAGAAGCGCGAAAGCTTATAGATGCGCGACCGACTTCGGGGTGGAACAGCGTGTCTGAAATCAGCGCTTACGCGGCCAGAGACCCAAGCCTTGAACTCGCACTTGCCGGATTGCCTATGTCCGTTCAGGGCTTCTACTTTACGGGAACCGGCCGGGTCGCACTCGATTCAGGCAGCTGGCCTTTCGCGTTCATAGTGAGCACCGAAAGCCAAAGCGCACCGCGGATCATCTGGCGCTCGTTTGGAGTGACCGGATGAAGCCGGATGTTTACATCGAACTGCCGAGCGCGCTGGGCGCGCCCGTGCGGATTGCGAGCCGCAAGGACGGCAGCGTGCACGAAATCGCGCCGGAGACGTTCAAGGGGAACTCGCAGACAAAGGCTGTCGCCTTTGCGCCGGCTTTGGCCGTTGCCCGATTCCAAATTCCCGTCGCCGCCAGGTCCGAATCCGAGGCTCGGCGCGCCGCTCTCTATGCGCTCGAAGATGAGATCGCCCAACCGATCGAGGATGTGCATTTGACCCTCGCGCCGCGAAGCGGCGGCGATGCAAACCGTGTCGTGTTCGTGGTGGATAAATCACTCTTCGAGCACTGGGCGAACCTCCTGAGAGGCCTGGGCGTCGGACACGCGCCGATCGTGCCCGAAAGCAGTCTCCAGCAGGCCCAACCCACCGTCTACAAATTCGAAGATCGATGGTTGTTAGCGGGGCCCGAACGCGTTTTCGGCGCTGATGGTGCGTTGCCCGACGAAGCCGTCGAGGCGCTGATCGACGCGGCAGGATTGACCGGAGCACGGGTCGTGCACCGAGGTTCATTCGCCTTTCTGTCCGAGGCCTATCAGCAGCACGCCGGACTGACGCTGGCCAATTCGGGCAAGTCGACTGAGACAACGAGCGAAGCGTCCGGGTTCGGATTTTGGCGGCTTGCAGCCTCACTCACCTTGGCAGCGATCGTGCTTTGGGTCGGCGGTCTCTGGATCGAAACCAGCCGGCTCGAGCGGTCAGCGGCGCTCAACGACGCTGCCGCTCGCACCGCCTACCGCGCTCAGTTTCCGGGCGCACCCGAGCCCGTCGATGTGCATACGGATGTGCGACAGCAAATGGAGCGTTCCATCTCGTCCGGGGGCGGCAGTTTCAGGGCAATGGCCTCGGCTCTGTACAAGGCGATCGCAGAAAGCGATTCCGTTCAGCTGGCGCGCATGAGCTTTTCCCAGAGTGATCCGGGGCTTCAGGCGAGTCTGATTTTCGC
>JAIXVM010000153.1 GCA_027482995.1 Hyphomonadaceae bacterium
AGCGCTGGACCTTCTCGCGGTCGAACAGGGCGCGCTTGCCATCGCGTTTGACGACCATGATCTCGCGGAGCTGGACACGCTCGAACGTAGTGAAGCGGGCGCCGCAATTCTCGCAGACGCGGCGGCGGCGCACAGCAGTGTCGTCTTCCGCAGAGCGGCTATCTTTTACCGACGTGTTGTCTGAGCCGCAAAATGGACACCGCAATTGGCTTCAGGCTCCCAGGCCTTCGTAGATCGGGAACCGGGCGGTGAGCGCTTTGACTTCGGCGCGCACCTTGTCTTCCACCGCCGTGCTGTTTCCAGCTGCGAGGGCATCGACGATCTCGCCGATCCAGGCACCGACCTGAAGGAACTCCGCCTCGCGGAAGCCGCGGGTGGTCGCCGCCGGCGAGCCGACCCGGATGCCGCTGGTGACGGCCGGCGGGGCGGGATCGAACGGGATGCCGTTCTTGTTGCAGGTGATGTAGGCGCGCTCCAGCGCCGCTTCGGTGTCGCGGCCATTGACGTTCTTCGGGCGCAGATCGATCAGCGCGAGGTGCGTGTCGGTGCCGCCGGAGACCACATCGAGTCCGGCATCGCGGCAGGCGGCGGCCATCGCACGGGCGTTGGAGACGACTTGCGCGGCGTAGGTCCGGAACTCCGGTGTCAGGGCTTCAGCGAAGGCAACCGCCTTGGCGGCGATGACATGCATCAGAGGACCGCCCTGGATACCCGGGAAGATGGCCGAGTTGATCTTCTTGGCGAGGGACTCGTCATTGGTGAGGATCATGCCGCCGCGTGGCCCGCGCAGGGTCTTGTGGGTGGTGGTGGTGGCAATGTGGGCATGGTCGAGCGGATTCGGGTGCTGACCGCCGGCGACGAGGCCCGCGAAGTGGGCCATGTCGACGAGGAACAGCGCGCCGACTTCATCCGCAATCTCGCGGAAGCGGCGGAAGTCGATCTGGCGCGGGTAGGCCGAGCCGCCGGCAATGATCAGCTGTGGCCGGTGCGCGCGGGCAAGGCGCGAGACTTCTTCGAAGTCGATCAGGTGATCGTCCGGGCGCACGCCGTACTGGACCGCGTTGAACCACTTGCCGGACTGGTTGGGCTTGGCGCCGTGGGTCAGATGGCCACCGGCCGCAAGGCTCATGCCGAGGATGGTGTCGCCGGGCTTCAGCACGGCCTGGAAGACGCCCTGGTTGGCCTGGCTGCCCGAGTTCGGCTGCACGTTGGCGAAACCGCAGTTGAACAGCCGTTTCGCCCGTTCGATGGCCAGTTCTTCAGCAATATCAACGAATTCGCAGCCGCCGTAATAGCGCTTGCCCGGATAGCCTTCGGCATACTTGTTGGTCATCACCGTGCCCTGCGCTTCCATGACGGCGCGCGAGACGATGTTTTCGGAAGCGATCAGCTCGATCTGGTGCTGCTGGCGCGAGGCTTCCTTTGCGACAGCCGCTGCCAGTTCGGGATCCCGGTCTGCGAGCGACGCTGTGAAGAAGCCGCCGGTCAAAGACTGAGAAATGTGGACCGAGTCTGCCATGTGAACCTCCGGGTCTTGAGTCCCCGGCTGTTTACGCGCCCCGGCGCCGCGGAGCAACAGTTCAGCCCCGCTCGAATGCCATGCTTAGATTACAGGCATTGTTCAAATAAATTAGGGAACTAACGGCTTTGATACTTTACCCATTCGCACGATTACAATTAAACGTGCTATTGTTCTGGTGCTGATTCAGCGAATACAGCATCGGCGGGGGCGGACGATGGACGAAGTGTTGGAAGAAACCGATTTGCTCGGGATGACGGTGGAGATTGTCTCGTCCTATGTGGCGAACAATTCCCTGCATGCCGGTGCACTTCCGGAACTCATCAAATCCGTTCACGCGACGATTCTGGGGCTCAGCCAGGACGTTGAACTTCCAGCTGAAAAGTTCGAGCCGGCGGTGTCCGTCGCCAAGTCGGTGACCCCGGAATTCATCGTCTGTCTCGAGGATGGCCGGAAGCTCAAGATGCTGAAGCGCTACCTGCGCACGCGGTACGACATGACACCGGAAGAATACCGCACGAAATGGAACCTGCCGCCGGACTATCCGATGGTGGCACCCAACTACGCCAAATTGCGTTCGCGACATGCGAAGCAGATCGGCCTCGGAAAAAAGCGGTAGGGGTCGCTGAGGAGCCCCTCAAGCGGCCCGGTCCAGCCCCAACTGCTTCCAGACCGCGAGCAAAGCGGCGACCAGCTCGTCCATCATGATCTCGTCATGCACCGGGCTTGGCGTGAAGCGCAGGCGCTCCGTGCCGCGCGGAACCGTCGGGTAATTGATCGGCTGGACGTAAATGCCGAAGTCAAACAGCAGCGTGTCCGACAGGGCCTTGCAGCGTTCCGGATCACCCACCAGCAGCGGCACGATGTGCGACGGCGACTCCATCACCGGCAGCCCCTCGTCGAGCAGCTTCTGTTTCAGCTGCGCTGCTTTCTGCTGGTGAAGCGCGCGCAGGCGGCGCCCTTCATCGGTGCGCAGCTTGCGAATACTGGCAAGCGCGCCGGCCGCCATGACCGGACAGGTCGACGTGCTGAAGATGAAGCCCGAAGCCATCGAGCGGATCGCATCCACGACGCTGGTGTGGCTGGCGATATATCCGCCCATCACGCCGAAGCCTTTGGCCAGCGTACCCTCGATAATGTCGATACGGTCGCCAAGGCCCAGCATGTCGGCCACGCCCGCGCCCTGTTCGCCGTAGAGCCCCACCGCGTGGACTTCGTCGAGGTAGGTCAGCGCATCAAATTTTTCGGCAAGGTCACAGATTTCCTGCATGCGGCCGAAATCGCCGTCCATCGAATAGACGCTCTCGAAGGCGATCAGTTTCGGGCGGGCCGGGTCGTCAAGCTCAAGCAGGGCGCGCAGGTGCTCGACATCGTTGTGACGGAACACGCGGTACTCAGCGCCGGAGCGGCGGATGCCCTCGATCATGGAGGCATGGTTCAGCGCGTCGGAATAGATGATCAGGTTCGGCAGGATCTTGCCGAGTGTCGACAGCGTCGCGTCGTTTGACACGTAGCCAGAGGTGAAAAGGAGCGCCGCTTCCTTGCCATGCAGGTCGGCGAGTTCGCGCTCAAGCTCAACATGGTAGCGGGTCGTGCCGGAGATATTCCGGGTGCCGCCGGAGCCCGCGCCGAAGCTGTCGATGGCTTCGTGCATGGAGGCGATGACTTCGTCGTCCTGGCCCATCGCGAGATAATCGTTCGAGCACCAAATGGTCACTTCGCGTTCGCCATCGTCCATGCGGGCGGTGGCCTTGGGGAAGCGGCCACGATGGCGCTGGAGGTCAATAAAGACCCTATAGCGGCCCTCGCCCCGAATGGTGTTGAGGGCGTCTTCGAATGATTTGAGATGCTTCATTTGCCGCACGCTGACTTTCACGGGTGAGGATGGCCCCAAAAGGAACCTCCGGGCCCAGTTTCATAAGCCCGGCGTTAATTTAGGCTTATCCGGAAAAATACCTATGCGGCATAACCGGGCAGTTCACGGTCCAGCTTGCGCAGCAGGGCCGGCCAGACGAGGCGTTCGGTCAGGACCGACATGCCAGTGCTGTGCTCGGTCATCCCGCCCTGCCCGGCCACCTTGCCCTGCAGGTCCGTGCCACATTCCAGCACCCCGTCACGGCCGGCCGAAAGGGCCATGACCTGCATGGCGCAGGCGCGCTCGAGGAAGAACATCCGGGTAAAGGTCAGCGCGGCAGTGTTGCCGCAGGTCAGCGTGCCATGGTTGCGCAGCAGCATCGAGTGCTTCTTCGGGCCGAGATCGGCCACGAGGCGCTCACGCTCATCGAGATCCAGGGCAACGCCTTCATAGTCGTGGTAGGCGATGTCCTCGCGCACGATCATGGCCGTCTGGCTGATCGGCAAGAGGCCTTCCTTCTGGGACGACACGGCAACGCCCTGGTCGGTGTGCAGGTGCATCACGACAGTTGCGTCCTCGCGGGCCGCATGAATGGCCGAGTGGATGGTGAAACCGGCCGGATTGATCATCGACTCGGTTTCCTGGACGATGTTGCCCTCCAGATCGACCTTGACGAGCGAGGACGCCGTGATTTCCTCGAAGAAGTAGCCGTAGGGGTTGATCAGGAAGTGATGCTCGGGGCCGGGAATCCGGTGCGAGATGTGGGTGAAGATCATGTCATCCCAGCCATGCAGGGCGGTCAGGCGGTAGAGCGCCGCGAGATCGACGCGCGCTTTCCATTCCTCCGCACTGACGGAGCTGCGGATATCAATGTTGGGGTTACCATCGGCCATGTGCGTTTCTCCCTGTTTTCGCTGAACGAACCTAACCGAATTCGATCTTGGACGCCAGATGAAGGTGACGCCGGTGTCAGGTTCCGCCTGCGCGCGCCAGGTGCGTTGCCTTGACGCCATGCGCAAACCATTCGCACATGCCCGCCATGGCTGACCTGAAGCTCGCTTTTTTCGCCTCCAAACGCCCCGAAGCCCAGCAGGCCCTGCCTATGCTGGCAGCCCGGTATGGCAATCATCCGGAGGACGACGCAGACGTGGTCGTGGCGCTCGGCGGCGACGGGGCCATTCTGGATACGCTGAGACGCCGGTTCGCCGATAACAAGCCTGTTTATGGCATGAATCTCGGCACCATCGGCTTCCTAATGAACGAGTATAATCCCGACGGGCTGGTTGAGCGGATTG